>JACPQX010000092.1 GCA_016190255.1 Candidatus Methylomirabilis oxygeniifera
GTTCTTCGGAAGCCCGACCACCACCTCCCGAACATCGTAGCGGTCGATCAACGATCGAATGGCCGCGAGGGCCTCGTCCTCCGACCGCGGTTCGAGCGTCGGGAGAGGCTGGGCCGTGAGCCCCAGCTCATCACTGACGGCAACCCCGATCCGCCGCGTCCCGAGGTCCACCGCCAAGTATCGTTTGACAGTCACCCGCGTCTCTCCTTGACCTCTCTGAAAAATCGGTCAGAATGGGGGCGCCATGCAACGACCAGCGACTCGACGCCGGCTGATGGCCCTCTACCGGCGCCTGCTCCGACACTTCGGACCCCAACTCTGGTGGCCCGCCCGATCCCGGTTCGAGATGATCGTCGGCGCCATATTGACCCAGAACACCGCCTGGACCAACGTCAAGCGCGCCATCGCGCGGATGCGGGCCGAACGGCTGCTCACCCCCGACCGGATCGATGCGGCGCCCCACGGGACGCTCGCCCGCCTGATCAGGTCGTCCGGCTATTATAACATGAAGGCCGGACGCCTCAAACAGTTCACAGGCTTCCTATCGACGCGGTACGGCGGCAGCCTGACGCGGATGTTTCAGACGGAGCTTCCGAGATTGCGGGAGGAGCTGCTCGGGATTTCAGGGATCGGAGAGGAGACGGCCGATTCGATCCTGCTCTACGCGGGCAACCGACCGATCTTTGTGGTGGACGCGTACACCCGTCGGGTACTGGAGCGGCACGGCCTGATTCGAGCAGGAACGAGCTACCGGGAGATCCAATGGCTCTTCATGGACCGCTTGCCGGCAGACGCCGCGCTCTTCAATGAGTATCATGCCCTGCTGGTGGCCCTTGGAAAGGTGTACTGTCAAAAAACGCCACGCTGCGATGTGTGCCCACTACGCTACGACCTTCCGGACGGCAGGGTGCCGACCCAACTTAGGGCGAGGTAGTTGGACCGGCATTAGCCTTTCTGGCGGGCCCACAGCAGATTATAGCCATCTACGAAGGCGTTGACCGAGGCGACGATGATATCCGGGGAGGTGCCGGTGGCGACCACCCGATTCCCTTCGGCATCCTTCATGACGATGGTGGTCTCGACCGAGGCGTCGGTCCCGGGCGCGTTGATCTCCACGTTGTAATCGATCAGCTCGAAGAACAGCCTGCCCCTGGTCAAGGCCGCCTGCTTCAGGGCATTGATGACGGCAGCGACCGGGCCGACGCCCGCAGCCGACGCCTCCACCTTCTCGCCGTCGAACAGAACCCATACCCCCGCCTCCGCCTGGCCGTGCAGTGAGGTGGAGACCTTGAAGTCCTCGACCGCCAGGACGGGCTTGAGGCCCGAAAGCCCTTTCAACACATGCTCCACGATATACTGCAAGTCAGCCTTTGTAATCGGCTTCCCCTTCTTCACGAACTCCTCGATCATGGACCGAACCTTCCCGGCATACTCCGACGTGAGCTTGACCCCCAACTCCTGCCGCACCCCGGCCGTGACCTCGGCAAGGGAGGGAACCTGCTCGAAGAGGTTCTTGTCGCCGTTCTTGGCGCCGGCCGCCCGGATTTCGTAAAGGCGCAGCTTCAGGAATTTTTCAACCTCCTGCATCGAGGGATCGATCGTGGCTGGCGATGGAAGAACCCGCAGGGCCGCCTTGGGGTCCTTCAAGCCATTTCCCGTGGCGAGGCAGACGACCGACTCGTCCGGCCTCACGCGCCCGGTGGTGAGCAGCGGCACCAGCGCCCCGACAGGGATCGCGCCCGACGGCTCGACGAAAATCGACTCCTGGCGCGCAATCCGCTGCTGCGCATGAAGGATCTCGGCATCGGTCAGCGAGAGAGCACACCCGCCCGATTCGCGGAGCACGGCCAGCGCCTTCAGTCCGTCCAGTGGATCGCCCGCCATCAGCGCAGAGGCGACCGACTCGGGCTTTTGCACCGGCACGATGTCCTCCCGTCCCTGGTTGAACGCGGCCACGATCGGCTGGCAGCCGACCGCCTGGACGCCGATCATCCTGGGCAGTGACGCGATCAGGCCCATCTCATGAAACTCCTTAAAGCCCTTCCAGAGCGCGGCGATGTTGGTCCCGCAGCCCATGGGGACGATGACGACGGATGGGGCCTGCCACTCGAGCTGCTCCACGATCTCGAACGCCTGTGACTTCTGCCCCTCGACCCGGAAGGCATAATCACCCGCCAGATAGTACCCGTAGCGCTGGCTCATCTGCTCCGCCAGCGACGCCGCGTCGTTGTAGGTTCCTCGCACCTGGAGCAGCCTGGCGCCGTAGGAGAGGGCTTGGGACATCTTGCCGATCGGGGTCCCTTCCGGCACCGTCACATAGCAGGGCAGCCCGGCGATCGACGCATAGGCGGCGACGGAGCCGGCCATGTTCCCGGTTGAGGCAACGCAGATCGCCTTGGCCCCCTGCTCCTTGGCCTTCGTGATCTCCACCAGCGTGCCCCGGTCCTTGAACACGCCCGTAGGATTCAGCCCCTCATTCTTGATGTAGAGTTGCTTGAACCCCAACTCCTCTGCCAGCCGGTGGCAGCGGTAGAGCGGCGTCCCGCCTTCATCCAGCGAGACGACCAAGTCCAGGTTCAGGATCGGGTAGAAGTCAAGGTATTTGAGGGCCTTGATCGGAGAGGTCTTGAGCGAATATCGGTTCAGGCGGGCCCTGATGTGCGCATAGTCATACCGGACGGCCAGCGGCTTGCCGCAGCTCGGGCAGCGGGTGCTGCTCTCCTGCTCGGCGCAGGTCTTTCCGCACACGATGCAGTACAGCTCATAAAATTTGGCTTCTCCGCGTCGTCCCCTCGGCGGCATCGATCCTCCTGGGCCTTCACAATGAACGCAAGACCGGCGCGATCTTAGCGGGGTTCCCCGAGGGTGTCAAGGGTTTTCAGGTGCGAACGAGACGTCATTTTCCCTCCATAACTGGCCGCACCGCACCGCCCCATGAGCCCCCCTAAGTGCCGTTCTAACTAACTAATCCCCCGGTTAAGAGGACTATGCCGAGCCAAGGAACGAGCATAGCAAGGCGCGGCCCCTTGGGTCGCACCCACTTCGCGGGTACCCGACGTACGTTTCCGGGTACGTCGTCCCGGTCCGGAGCCCGTCCCGGGATCTCGGACAGGGAGTGCCCCAGGGGCCAGCAACGCCGCTAGGCGACGTTACTTGGCTCGGCATTACTCGTATCCGGCCTGCTCCAGCTCTTCCTCAGACAGCCCAAAATGATGCCCGATCTCGTGCATGAGGGTGATGCGGACCTGCTCGCGCACCTCACCCCTGGTCCGACAGGCCTCTTCGATCGACCGCTGATAGAGGGTGATTTTATCGGGCAAGACCATACCATACCAGCTCCCCCGTTCCGTGAGCGGGGTGCCGGTGTACAGGCCAAAGAGCGTTCCCGGGGGCTCAACCCCCGCCATGGCCAACTCGGCTCGGGTTGGCCGATCCTCCACCACGACCTCTACGTTCTCGAGCCTCTGAGCCACCACAGGCGGGAGCGAAGCGATCGCTTGCGAGACCAGCCGCCGGAATTCCTGACGGCTCAGCACCATCTGCCCTTCAACTGGACTCACGACACGCGGCCCGCCCAGTCAGGCCCTTGCGCGCGCCGCCTCAGTGGAATCACCATGACGAGGCCCGCGACGAACCCGCCGATATGGGCAAACCAGGCGACCCCCCCGACTTGAGCGCCCCACGTGACCAGGCCGCTCACCAACTGGACGACGATCCAAAATCCCAGCACAATGATGGCCTTGATCTCGACGAGACGGATGAACCAGCCAAAGGCCACCAGGGTGACCACACGAGCATGGGGATACAGGAGGAGATACGCCCCAAGTACCCCGGAAATCGCCCCACTCGCCCCGACCATCGGAATTTGCGACTGAGGAGCCGAAAGGACCTGGGCAGCGGCAGCAGCGAGCCCCGACAGGAAATAAAAGAGGAGGAAGCGAACGCGTCCCAAACTGTCTTCCACGTTGTCGCCAAAGATCCAGAGGTAGAGCATGTTCCCGGCCAGGTGGAACAGGCCTCCATGAACGAACATCGAGGTCAGGATGGTCCCGTACAACGGGACGGGATGCCGGACCAGCAACTCCCCCCCACTGATCTCGACGGGTATGAGTCCATACAGGTACACGAACCGGACCGCCGCCCGCGGCGAGAGCGTGAGCTGATTCAGATAGACCAGGATGTTGATGACGATCAGAGCGACGGTGATGACGGGGGCGCGGCTGGAGGGGATGTTATCTTTCAGCGGGATCATGTGAGTTCACAGTAGAACGAAAGGCGTTCA
>JACPQX010000093.1 GCA_016190255.1 Candidatus Methylomirabilis oxygeniifera
CGGCCCTGGAGATCGAGACCCGCAGGAGATCATCCGAGAGGTGACACACGGCTACTACCTCGTCGGGCACCGGACCCCATCGATCGCCGAATCACGCGAAAACTTCAGCATCTCCGCTATGAAGGTTTATGAGATCAAGCAGGGCCAGGTCGGCGAGTTGTTTTGCAACGGCGGGATCATGGCCGACACGAAAGACTACCTGATCAAGGTGGACGCCGTGGGGAATGATTTCCGCCTCTACCCGATCCCCAACTGCGGCAAGGGGCAGCCGATGCAGACCAAGCGGCTTGGCAACGGCGGGCCGACCATGCGCAGCCGAGCCCGCCTCACGGGGGTCAGCAGGTAGGGGCAACGCCATGATTGATTTGCCATATTCGTTAGTCATCGAGGCAACGAAAGATCCTGGCTTTTTCGGGTTCTATTCGCCGGACCTCGAAGGGTTTACTGGCGTTGGGCACTCAGTAGAGGACTGCCTATACAAAGCGAGGTGGGGGATGGTCGGGCATGTTCGCCTTTTGAGAGAGAGGGGGCTGCCGGTCCCCAAACCATGCCCCAACCCGACAGTCGTGATACAGAATGAGCCGCATCTGAAAAAAGCCACAACTCTCAACGCCGAAAAGCGGCGAGTGAGAATCGCCGTCAACTAATACAAACGCATTAAATGGTGTTACATTGTCATTGCGAGCGACCAAATAAGCCGTAGCCCTGAGCCAAGCGAAGGGGTGGCAATCTCACAAGCCTTGTCTGCGTGATTGCGAGATTGCTTCGTCCCCTTCGCTTCGCTCTGGGTCCTCGCAATGACACTTCATTTAATGCGTTTGTATTAGCTGCGAACGGAAAGTTCCTGTCCCTTGCCTTGGTGACGCGAGGTCGATAGTGAAGCTGATTGACGATCCGTGATGCTATGTCGCTTCCTTGCGCAGCGAGAAGATGGTAGGCGGTGGAAACGGTGCAGGTCAGCGAGATGCTCAACAATGGCCTGTGTCTCATCAATATGACGTTTCGTGAGGCTCAGACATGATTACGACCTCAGAACTGGCCAAGGCGGTTGGGCAGGCTCTCGACTACCTGAAGTCAGCCGAGCAGGTGGCCGAGGCCGAGGTGTTCGCGTCGAGCAACCGTAGCCTGATCACCCGGCTGAACTACACCTCGCACATTCCGTGTAATGGTGTCGAGGAAGCGAAATCGACGGAGTCATGCGGCATAGGGATCCAGGCTGCATTCAGGACCGACGCCGGGATCACGATCGGTTTCGGCAGCGAGCCGAGCGATCTGAACCTGGACGGAGTCAAGCGAGCCCTGGAGAAGGCCAGGCGTGGCGCCGTCACCGACCCCGAGTTCTCCTCGCTGCCTCAACCCTCGGGCGAGCGGCGCAGGCTCCGCCGTTACCACGACCCGAAGCTGATGCGGATCCGGGATGGGGAGCTGGTCGAGGCCGGCTGGAAGGTCCTTCGTGGTGGCCTGACCACCTTCATGTCCTCGACCAGGCTGAGGGAGCTGGCCGGCGGCCAGGAACGGATCAAGGAGTTGGGCTTGATACTGGGCGGCGACGTCACCATCTTGCAGGAGCGGATCGCCATCGCCTCGAGCGCCATGCCGGAGGTCCAGACCGACGAATCGACCCTCATCATGGCCTTCATCACCGCCATGGTCGAGGCCAAGACCTCGAAAGGGACCGGCTCCTCCACCGGCACGCGCCTGGACAGCCTCACTGACGAGGCCGGCGTCGAAGCCGCGCAGAATGCCATCGCGGCGATCGGCGGGGAGCGGATCAAGAGCGGGGAGTATACCGTCATCTTCGGTCGCCAGCCGGTGGCCGACCTGCTGAACAACCTGATCCTTCCCTCCCTCAGCCTCAGCGCCTTCTACAGCGACACGTCAACATTCATGGGAAAGCTTGGAAAGCCCGTCGCTTCCAAGCAGCTCACGCTTCTCGATCACGGGGCCCAGCGCGGACTGATGGGCAGCAAAGGGATCACCTGCGAGGGGTTGCCGACCGGAAAAACGCGACTGATCCAGCGAGGAAAACTGGTCGGGCTGCTCAGCAATCACTACGAGCGACAGCGGATCTTGAAGGACCCGAAGGGCACGGAGAAGCTGGGGGCGGATCCAAGTCGGCAGACAAAGGCGATCGTCCCTCGGAACGGCTTCCGCTTCGGAACCGGAGGAGGCCGGCACTTCAGCGCCCAACCCGGAATCGCTCCAACCAATATCATCGTGGAAGGAGGCGACCGAAGCCTCGAGGAGATGATTGCGGAGGTCAAGGACGGCTTGTTGATCGGTCGGATCTGGTACACCTATCCGATCAACGGATTGCGCGCCGGCGACTTCACCTGCACGGTGGTCGGCGACTCGTATATCATCAAGGAGGGGCGGATCGTCGCGCCGCTCAAGCCGAACACCGTCCGGATCAGCGACAACATCCGCAACATCCTGTCCAACATCACCTCCATCGGCACGGATGCGAAGGGAACGCTGGTCTGGGCGGCAGACGAGGTGATCTACACCCCTCAGATCGTCGTACGCGGCGTGAAGCTCGACGAGATCGCGGGCTTCATGGAGCAACTTTGAGGCATCGGAGCATGGCACACGACGTGACAACGTCCAATCGGAGATGGAGGATACCTGATGAAGCAATGCAGAAGGACTGACCTGTACATACGAGTCGCGCTCAGCGCAGCTCTCCTGTTGGGGTCCTCGTCCTTGGCGATGGCAGAGGTATGTCTTTCGCCCTACGTCAAGCAGCGGACCGGACAGGAGAAGTACATGTATGTCTGGTCGGTTGACGCTGATGCCAAGGACGACGACTTCCTGGCGGTTATTGACGTGAACCTGGCCTCGCCGACGCACGGCAAGATCCTGACCACCATCGACGTCGGCTCGAAGGGGAACGAGCCGCACCATTTCGGCTTCACTGACGATCGCACCAAGATCTGGGCCGGTACGCTGTTTAGCAACAAGATCTTCATCTTCGACGTTGCGAGCGATCCGGCACGCCCCAGGATTGTCACGGTCTTGAACGACCTCGGCAAGACGACCGGCTTGATGGGTCCGCATACCCACTATGCGCTTCCCGGCCGCATGTTGATCAGCTTCCTTTCCAAGGCCGACGGCGGTCTGCCAGGAGGGATGGCGGAGTTCACAAACGACGGGCAATTCATCCGGGCCATCCCGAACCCCGAATCGGCCCCCTACGCGTACGACTTGGCGGTTAAGCCGGACCTGAACTTGATGGTCACGTCGAGCTTTACCCCCTACCGGAACTACTCGAAGCCCCTCAGCAAGTGGGACATGAAGGATGGCGGCAACACGCTGCTGGTCTGGGACTTCAAGGAGCGAAAACTTCTCCAGACGCTCCAGACGGGCCCAGTCCCGCTGGAGGTCCGGTGGTCGCTAAAGCCTAAGGCGGCCTACGGCTTCACCAACGTGGCGCTGGACGACAGCCTCTGGTTATTCAAGCGGACCAATGGGAAGTTTACTACTAAGAAGGCGGCGGACCTCGGAAAGGGGTGCCTGCCGGCGGACCTCCGGCAGTCGCCCGACGACAAGTATCTGTACGTGAGCTGCTTCCTCAAACACGAGATCCAGGCGTGGGACGTGAGCAGGCCGGAGAAGATCACGCTGCACGACACCGTCGTGCCCGGTGTTCAGCCCAACATGATGCACGTCACCAGCGATGGGAAGCGGATGTATATCACCAATTCCCTGCTCAGTACCATGGACCAGGCCGATCGGTTCTGGGTTCGTCTCGCCCACATCGGGCCCGACGGCAAAATCAAGATGGACCCCTTTTTCAATGTCAGTTTCATGGGCTTTCCGAGCGGCCCCGCCCGCGCCCACGACATGCTGCTGTATTAGTGGGGGGGAGACGGGGAACGGCCCGGAGGCTGTTACATCAGGCTGGCTTACTGAACTGACGGTAGAGAAACTCCTCTTGCAGCGGAGTCAGCCCAAACTCCCGGCTGGCTTGATCGATCAGCTCCCCTCGGTTCGCGCCCGGCTCTTCCCTGAGCCGATCGCTCATCCATTCGACCGCACGATGTAACGCCGCATCCTGTATCGTCATCTCCCTTGTATCCTTCTCTGAAATCGAAGCAGCCCCACTAATACAAACGCATTAAATGTCGTTACAATGTCATTGCGAGCGACCAAAGGGAGCGTGGCAATCTCGCTCGTCTCGCCTGTATAGGTACGGGATTGCTTCGTCGCCGTGCTCCTCGCAATGACACCTGTATTAATGCGTTTGCTATAGTGCTCCTCCAACAATTTCGCGCCAATCTGGTGGGGCATCGTGCCGGGCCAAGAAACGAGCATGGCAAGGCGCGGACCCCAGGGCCGCACCCACTGGGCGGGTACCCGGCGTACATACCCTGGTACGTCGCAGGGAGCGCCCTGGGGGCCAGCAACGCTGCCAGGCGACGTTAATTGGAACGGCACTAACGGGACCCCCTCGCTCCCTTTCCCAGCCCCTCCGACTCCTGTTTAAGCCGCATCTTCTTCACGAGGGCTTCATACGATTGGCTCTGGATGATCTTGTTGAACTGCGTTCGATAGGTCTTCACGATGCTGACCTCGTCGATGACCACATCATAGGCAGCCCACATGCCGTCTCTACTAAACAGGGCGAAGTCAACGAAGCTCGGCTCGTTCCGCTTGGAGAGGAATTTTGTCTGGACCGTGGCGACCCCTCCGTCGATCGACTCCGACAGATAGACCACTCGCTGATCGCCCAGGTGATCGACGACCAGTCGCGTGTAGGATTCCACAAACAGATCGCCGAATAGCTCGGCAAAATCGGTGCGCTCTTGTTCCGACCGCTTCGCCCAATGGCCGGCCAACGATCGCCGCGCCATCTCGTTGACATCGAACCATCGCAAGATCAGCTTCTTCACCCGCGCCTTCCGCTCGTCTTCCTTGTCGCGTCCCTGCTGCGCCGGGTCCTTCACGACGGCGGTGATCCCATTTAACTCGTCCTTTACTCGATCAATGGCCGCTCCCGCCTGGACCGACGCCGGGAGGGCCAGCAACGCTGCGGTTATCGCCCCAGCCATTACGACCTTTATCCTTCGTCCAAACAGCTTCTCCTGACGCGTCATGCTTCCCCCCTTCCATAGAGGTTTTGAGTTCGCGAATGAAGGGAAGTTTACGTTCCTGATCCTCGGGTGGGCGAGGACCGCATGGGCCGGCACCTTGGTCGATGTCATCGATCAGGGCTCGCTGGGATGCGTCGCGAATCAACTATCGCGGGATGAGGATCTCGCTCCTGCAGTCGCATCTGCGGGATCATGCGACGATCGAAGCGGTCGAACGCGTCTTCCCAGAGAGATTCAATCAAATCGCAACAGGCCGTCACCTGTTCAAGGAACTGATCCAGTTCCACTCCGAAGCGGACCGCACCGCCCTCTCTGACCTTCTCGCGGCCCTGCTTCAGGAGGCTCACCGCGCCATTGGCGTTGTTGTTCTCCAGATGGTGAAAGCCGGCCGCAATCTGAATCAGCCCTTGCAGCACGGGACGTACCGGACCCTTTTCCTCCAGCCACACTGCTTCTAGGACCTCATGAACCTCGAAAAACAGCCCCTCGTTGAAGAGGCAGACAGCCTCCTCCAACGCCCGCTCCAGGACGCCCTCCGACCGGATCGGGTGCCGCCAGAGCGCCTCCAACGCCCGACACGTGGCCTCCACCCTGGAGATCGCGGGCCCCAGTTCGCTTCGGAGCGCCTCACCCGGGGCAACCCAACGCTCCCCGCCAATCTCTCCCGGATGCCGCAAGAGCCCCGTATCGATCAGTTCATCGACGGCTTGCTTCGCGGACGCCTTGAGACCGACCTTGCAGACGGCCGCCTCCGCGGCCCCAATCAGGGCGTCACACGCGATCTCAGCCCGCTGCTGCGCCTCGAACAGGCGCCAGAATGAGCGGAGCACGTACAACGGCGCGGCCCGCTCTGGCTTGGAAAACGCCTTGCCTAACAGCTCGCCGAGGCGCTCTCGCAGCTCGAGGTTGCGGACCGGCGGCGGGATACTCCACATCAAGAATCCGGCTCGCTGCCAGGGCCAGCCACGACTGCGCGAAGGTGACCACGTAGAGCAATGGTGTGCCGGCGCCTCATTGCTTCCTCTTGGCGAGCTCCTCTTCACGCAGGGTCCGCCGGAGGACCTTGCCGACGAGCGTCTTTGGCAGCGCCTTGCGGAACTCCACCAGGGTGGGGACCTTGTATTTTGCCATCTTCTCCTTGCAGTAGTCGATGATCTCCTGCTCGGTGGCCACCTGGCCTTCTTTCAGAACGATGTAGACTTTTACCGTTTCCCCCCGGTAGGGGTCCGGCAGGCCGACCGCCACCACTTCCTGCACCTTCGGGTGCTCGTACAGAGGCTCCTCTACATCCCGAGGGTAGACGTTGAACCCGCTCGCGATGATCATGTCTTTCTTTCGGTCCACGATAACGAAATAGCCCTGTTCGTCCATGTAACCGATGTCTCCAGTGTACAGCCATCCGTCCTTCAGCACCATCCCGGTCTCGGACGGCCGGTTCCAGTAGCCTTTCATCACCTGGGGACCTTTGACGGCTAACTCGCCAACCTCCTTTGGCGCAAGGGCCCGTTGACCGGTCTCCAGATCCACGATCTTCGCGTCGGTATCCGGAAGCGGAAGGCCGATCGTCCCGACCTTCCTTGCGCCATAGAGCGGGTTGACGTGCGTAGCCGGAGAGGCCTCGGTCAGGCCATAGGCTTCCACCAGCCGGGCTCCGGTTAACGCCTCGAACCTGGTCTGCACCTCGACCGGCAGCGGCGCGGCCCCGCTTAGGCAGGCCTTTATCGAGCGGAGGTTGTATTTGCCCACCTCCGGGAAATTATTGATGGCGACATACATCGTCGGGACGCCGGGAAAGATCGTGGGACGATATTTTACGATCGTCTCCAGGACCTCCTTCACCTTGAAGTGCGGCAGGAGGATCATCGTGTGACCTAACGAGATGCAGAGGTTCATCACGGCTGTCATCCCATAGACATGAAAGAACGGGATGGCGCCGAGAAAGATCTCGCTCCCGCCCTTCGCTGTCACCAGCCATGCGCCGGCCTGCATCGTGTTGGCCACCAGATTCCTATGGGTCAGGACCGCCCCTTTGGCCAGACCGGTGGTCCCGCCGGTGTACTGGAGGAGGGCCGGGGCATCAGGGCTGATCTCGACGACCGGAGGCCTCGCCGCTGCGGAACTCATCAATTCCTTGAACAGCTCGGTTCCCGCGCTCCGCTCGACCTCAACGCGGTGCCCTTCCCGCTTCTCCTTCAGCGCGGTAAAGAGCAGCCGGAGTAACCTCGGAAAATACTCCTTGATATTGGTGACGATGATCCGCTTGATGCCTGTCTTAGGCGCGACTTCTTTGACCAGCGGATAGAACTTCGAGAGGGTGACAATGCCCCAGGCCCCGGAGTCGTTCAGTTGATGCTCCAGCTCCTTGGCGGAATAGAGCGGGTTGGTCGAGACGGCGACGCCTCCAGCGCGAAGCGTGCCATAATAGGCGATGACCATCTGGGGACAGTTGGGAAGGAACAGGGAGACCCGATCGCCCGGGGCGAGGCCCCGGGCTGCGAGGGCCGCGGCGAAGCGGTCCGCGGCCCCGTTCAGCGCGCGGTAGGTAAGCCTGGCGCCATAGAAGATGATCGCGTCACGATCCGGATGCTTCCTGGCAGACTCCGAGAGGAAGTGTTGGACCGGGGCGTCCGGGTACTCGATATGTGTCGGAACTCCCTCGTCGTAGAAGGCAAACCAGGGTCGATCGAACTCCTTCCTCATGCGGGCGGGCTCGTCCTTCATGGCAGACTCCTTCACGCTGATGCTGCGTCATCTCCTGCTCCCGATTGCGATGCCAACCAGGCTTGGTCGATCCGCCCACCGGGCGGGCTCCGGGTACTCCGGCTCACTCGACAGCCACCCAACCGCTCGACTGACTCTGACGCGCCAGCAGCATCCGAAATGGCGCGTTCTCAATCCAGAGCAGGCGGAGAAAAGCATATCGTAAAGGGGACCGGTTTCCAACAGGAAAAACAGGGCCGAGGGACCTCCCGCTTCACTGGCCATCGGGATGCGGGGGCCTGCTGTGACGCCACATTGGAACCGACCCTGAAGAGGCGACTCGCACGACACACATCATCCAGGTCAGCCGAAAAATACGATCAGCGCGCCGACCACCACAGTGAGAATCGCAGCGATCAGAAGAATGAAGGGCCAGTAGGTACGTTCCGGGTCGATGGGAGCCGGACCAAAGGCCATTGCTCGCTATCCCCCGTGCCACCACGGCCGTGCTGAAGAGGCTGCCTCGCGCATGACTGCGCTGATCCTCGCACCGGCAATCTCAAAGGCGCCGGTGGGCGCACCGCGAGACCGTTCAGGTTCGCCAGGCAGCCGTCATGACGTCGCAAGGAGCGCCTGGAGCCCAAGCCGCACCATCATGACACCGATCGCCGCCAGAAGGAGGTTGACGACCTTGGCGAGTACATTGAGCGTTCCCTGCCCGACGATGGCCATAATTCTGTCGGAGCTCCACAGCGCCACACCCACGATCCCAAGATTGACGAGGAAGGCCGCGAGGGTCAGCCAGAAGCCCTGACTCTCCAAGAGGACCATGGAGGTGGTTAGGACGGCCGGTCCGACCATCAACGGCATCGCCAAAGGGACGACGCCCATCGTCTGAGAGGGGAATCTCCGGCTCCGCTCCTCGAAGAGGAGATCGGTGAGGGAAAGACAGAACAGCAGGATGCCGCCGGCGATCTGGAAGTCTGCCCCTGTGATCCCAAGATAGAGGAAGATGGCTCTGCCGAGCAACATGAATCCGACGCCGATGCAGCCGGCGGCCAGGATCGCCTGCCGGAAGGTTCGAATACGCTCCTGTTCCGACAGGTTCGCGGTCATGGAGAGGAAGATCGGAAGGACGCCGAAGGCATCGATCGCCACAAACAGGGGAATGAAGGCAAGGAGGAAAGGCCGGATGAGGTCCACGCGCGGCGGCCCTGGCTATCGATGCTCAGTGAGGGCGAGGCGCAACAGGTCAGGCCGGTCCGTGATGATCCCATCGACCCCCAACCTGATAAAGTGGCGCATCTGAGCCGGGTCGTTGACCACCCAGACAACGAGCTTCAGCCCTGCAGCGCGGCAGGCCTCGACCTCAGACCTGGTGACGAACGAGGCTTCGAGCGCAAGGCCGTTTGCCCCGGCTGCGCCGGCGAGCGCCGACAAGGCGACGGGCCTCCCGACCAGAAGGGCGGCTGTGCGGATGGTCGGCTCGATCTCCTTCAGGCGTCGCAGCGCATGATGGTCGAAGGAGGCAACGGCCGCCTGGTCGATGGCTGCGTGCCGACGCAAGGCCGAGACCACCCGTTCCTCGATCCCAGGAAAGAAGGTCGATCCAGCCTTGATTTCAAGCGCCAGCGGGACCTTCCTGGCGAAACGGTCGAGCACCTCGGCGAGTGTCGGAATTCGCTGGCCGGCAAAGCCTTCTCCGAACCAGCGGCCCGCATCCAGCCTCGTGAGCTCCGCAAGGCTGCGCTGGTGGACCGGGCCACGGCCATCCGTGGTCCGATCGAGCGTGTAATCGTGAATCACGATCAGCTCGCCATCTTGGCTTACGTGAAGGTCCAGCTCGATGACATCGGCCCCCAGCTCCACCGCCTTCTCGAAGGCCACCATCGTGTTTTCTGGCGCCATGGCCGACGCGCCGCGATGGGCAACGTTCAGCGTCATTGTGGAGTC
>JACPQX010000095.1 GCA_016190255.1 Candidatus Methylomirabilis oxygeniifera
AGCAACCCCCCGCTCGGATTGATCGGAATCGGACCATCCAGCGCCGTCAACCCCTCCTCCACCGCGCGGCCGCCCGTGCCCTTTTCAACGAATCCAAGATCCTCAATGGCGGCGATCTCCGCGATGCTGAAGCAGTCGTGCACCTCGGCCACGTCTATGTCGGTCGGGGAGACGCCCGCCGCTCGATACGCCTCCCGCGCGGCGGTCACCGTGGCCTCGAAGGTGGTGAGGTCTGCCATCTCGTACAGGGTCCCGGGACCCATGGCATGGCCTGACCCGATGACATCAATCGGGTGATCGGTTAATTCCCCCGCAATGTCAGTGGCGCAGAGAACCGCAGCCGAGGCGCCGTCGCTGATCGGCGGGCAGTCATACAGTCGAAGGGGATCGCAGATCAAACGCGATTTCAGGACCTCGTTCAGGGTCACCGGCTTCTGAAAGTGGGCCTTCGGGTTGGCGCGTCCGTTCCGCCGGTTCTTCACCGACACCATCGCGACCTGCTCTCGCGTGGTCCCGTACTGATACATATGACGCCGCATGATGATCCCGAAAGTCCCAGGAAAGGTGAGGCCAAGTCGCATCTCCGTCTCGGCATCGCCGGCCGAGGCCAGAGCGTCCGTCACCGTTGTCGTCTCCGACGACGTCATCTTTTCGGCGCCGCCGGTGAGCACGATATCACAGAGGCCAGAAGCGATCATCAGGACGCCATGGCGGAACGCGATGCCGGACGAGGCGCATGCCCCTTCTACCTTCGTGCAGGGAATCGCCCTGAGGCCGAGACGATGGGCAACCATTGGGGCCAGTGAACCCTGATGAACAAGCGCCTCAGAGACGAAATTGCCCAGGTAGAAGGCCTCGACCCGCTCATTCGGAACGCCAGCGTCGGTCAGGGCGTCCCGGCATGCTTGGACTGCCAGGTCAACGATGCCGATGCCACTCTGCTTCCCGAACTGCGTGCATCCGATCCCGACGACCGACACGCCACGCATCATCGGTCCCCTTTTCTACAGTGTCATTGCGAGCCCGAGCTCCTTCGCGCTACTCTACCCGCGCGCGGTCCACCCGTGGGCATGAAAGCCCATTACTTCTCTCTGTCATTCTGAGCGACGCGAAGAATCTCGGAGACCCTTCGCTCGGCTCAGGGTGACACGACGCGTGACGGGAGACTTTCGGAGCAATGACAGCTTATGTGATGTCTGTGTATTGGATGGAGGTGCAGACACCAGGTCAGGCGCCGCAGCACTTTTTGTACTTCCTGCCACTTCCGCACGGGCAGGGCTCGTTGCGGCCGATCTTCTTTCCGGCAATCTTAATGGGGGCCGTCGCAGCGGTCGGGCGGAGCGATCGCTCTGCAAGCCTGGGCTGCGAGCTTGCCTGGGGTCGGCCGAGGATGTCGCCATCCCCGCCACCCGATGGAGCCACCCGCCCGTCCCCCATGGGCCTGCCCTGAGCAGAGCCTGTCCTGAGCCCTGGCGAAGGATCGAAGGGGAAGGCATCGGCGGGAGCCACTTGCACCCTGTAGAGGTACTCGATGGTCTGCTGCTTGATTCGCTCGACCATCGCCTCGAACATCTCGAACCCCTCGCGCTTGTATTCGATGAGGGGGTCTTTCTGCCCATACCCCCGGAGCCCGATCCCTTCTTTTAAATGGTCCATGGCCAAGAGGTGGTCCTTCCACTGGGAATCCACCACCTGTAACATGATCATCCGCTCCAGGTAGTGGATCATCTCCGGACCCAGCTTGGCCTCTCGTTCTTCGTAGACCTTCACGGCCCGCTCCTCGATGCTGTCGCGCAACAATGCCTGGGTCAGCGACGGCACCTCCTCTGCCGGCCACGAGATATCCAGATCGAACTGACGCTTGACCGCCTCGCTTAGCCCCGCCAGTTCCCATTCCTCCGGATAGGTCTCCTCATTGGTATACAGGGCCAGGAATCCATCGATCACTTCGCCCTGCATCTCCTGGAGGGTGTCTTTCAGGCTCTCGCCCTCCAGGATCTTGTTCCGCTCGCCGTAGATGATCTGACGCTGCGTGTTCATCACATCGTCGTATTCCAGGAGGTGCTTGCGGATCTCGAAGTTGTGGGCCTCTACTCGCTTCTGAGCCGTCTCGATGGCGCGGGTGACCATGGTGTGCTCAATCGGCTCCCCCTCCTCCATTCCCAGCTTGTCCATGATCTTGCTGATCCGGTCTGAGCCGAACAGGCGGAGGAGATCGTCCTCCAGAGAGAGGTAAAAGCGGGATGAGCCGGGGTCTCCCTGTCGGCCGGCTCGCCCGCGGAGCTGGTTGTCAATACGGCGGGCTTCGTGACGCTCGGTCGCGATGATATGCAGACCACCCAGGGCCACCACCTGTTGGTGTTCGACCTCGGTCTGCCTTCGGACCGCGGCCAAGGCCGCGGCGTACTCCTCCACGTCCACCGACAGATCCAGCAGGCCATACCGCTGCATCTGCCGGACTTCTTCCAGTGTCCTGGCAAACTCTTGAGGTTCGGTCCCGCCCTCCGGCACGTTTCCCAGGCGGACCAGTTCGGCGGCCAGGAACTTGGGATTGCCACCGAGCAGGATGTCGGTTCCACGACCCGCCATGTTGGTGGCGATCGTGACGGACTTGAGGCGACCCGCCTGAGCCACGATCTCCGCCTCCCGCTCGTGGTGTTTGGCGTTCAGGACCTGGTGCGGGATCCCCTTTCGCTTCAACAAGCCGGAGAGTTTCTCGTTCTTCTCGATAGAGGTCGTGCCGACCAGGACCGGCCGTCCCGCCTTGTGCATTTCGGCGATTTCTTCCACCGCGGCATCGTACTTTTCCCGGTCCGTTTTGTAGACGACATCGGGGTAGTTGGTCCGGACCAATCGTTGGTTCGTCGGGATCACCATCACATCCAGGTTATAGATCTGAGCGAACTCGGCCGCCTCGGTGTCTGCCGTCCCTGTCATCCCGGCCAGCTTCTGATACATGCGGAAGTAATTCTGGAATGTGATCGTGGCCAGGGTCTGATTCTCCCGCTCGATCTTAACCCGCTCTTTGGCCTCCACAGCCTGATGCAACCCGTCGCTCCACCGCCTCCCCGGCATCATCCGGCCCGTAAACTCATCGACGATCACGACCTCGCCGTCCTTCACCACATAGTCCACGTCTCTCTTGAAGAGGACATGGGCCTTCAGTCCCTGTTGGACATGATGAACGAAGTCTATGTTGGCAGGGTCGTAGAGATTCTTCACCCCCAGAAGATTCTCGACCTTGGCCACGCCACTCTCGGTAAGGGCGACCGACTTCGCCTTTACGTCCACGAC
>JACPQX010000105.1 GCA_016190255.1 Candidatus Methylomirabilis oxygeniifera
ATGATGAAGAACGCCACGGCCGACGCAACGACGCTCCCGAACCAGACATCCAGCTTGACGTAGCCGTATTCATTGCGGCGAACGCCTTTATCGACGATCGAGGACTGGATGTAGAACTGCATCCATGGCGCGATGGTGGTCCCGACGAGCGTGATGAGCATCGCGAGGTAGTCGCGCTCGATCCGAAAGTTCGGCCTGACGGTTTGGCGGAGGACGGTTGGCCAGTCGGGGCCGGCGAGAAAGGCCGAGACCAAGTAGACGGCGTAGAAGAGACTGGCGCCGAGAAAGATCCGCTCTACGAGGCGGTAGGTCCCTTTGGCCACCAGCCAGCCCACCAGGAGCGCCGCCAGCGGAACCGACGCGTAGCGGCTCCAGCCGAAGATCTCCAGGCTGGCCGCGACGCCGGCGAACTCGGAGACGGTGTTGGCCACGTTCGCGAGCACCAGGACCAGCATCACGCCGAAGGTGACCCGGATCCCGAACCGCTCGCGGATCAACTCGGCGAGCCCCTTGCCGGTCACCACCCCCATCCTCGACCCCATCTCCTGGACGATGGCGAGGGCGATCGTGATGAAGAAGAGCGACCAGAGCAGGCCATAACCGAACTGGGCGCCGGCAAGGGAGTAGGTGGTGATCCCTCCGGCATCCTGATCGACGCTGGCGGTGATGATCCCCGGCCCCATGACAGCCAGGAATCGGAGGATCCGCCGCTTCTTGATCCGAGGGAGCCGCATCGAGCGTCCTGGGTGTGGAGACGGCTAGTGCCGTTCCAACTATATTTGCAGCAATTCTCTCGTGACGCACAGTGATAATGTTGCTGTGCAGTTCACTGCTCAAATTCGGTGCATGAAGTTGGAACGGCACTAGATGAATTTTTTCGCTGCCCGTTGCTTCCATATCATCGGGAGGATTCGGTTGAGGACGTCATCGACGGTGATAATCCCCTTCAACTCCCCCCCCTCAACCACCACCGGCAAGACCATCAGGTTGTACTTGGTGAAGGTCTCGGCGACCTCCCGCAGGCCGGTCTCCGGCCGGACACTGATGACCTGCCGCTCCATGATCTCGTCAAGCCGCCTGCTCGGGTCGGCCAGGATCAACTCTCGAAGGCTCAACACCCCCAGCAACCGCTCCAGGTCGTCGGTGATGTAGAGATAGTAGATGGTCTCGGCCTCGGCCCCCTCGGCGGAGCGGAGCCGGCCGATCGCGTCAGCCGCCGTGAGGTCGGGTGGCAGGGGAAACGCCCCGGTCGTCATGAGGCCGCCCGCGGTGTCTTCCTCGTGCGTGAGCAGCTCGACGACCTCTTGGGCCTCCTCCTCTTCCATGGTGTCGAGCAGCTCCTGCGCCTTCGCCTCGGGAAGCTCACTCAGGATGTCGGCCGCCTCGTCCGGTTCCATCGCCTCCAGGATGTCGGCCGCCTGCTCGCTCTCCATCATCTGCACCGTCGAGGCCTGGACCTCTGGCTCCGTCTCGGTCAGCGCCTCGGCGGCCGTCTCCTGGTCCAAGCCAGCCAGCACCGCCGCTCGCTCGCTCGGGTTGAGCTCCTCGATAATGTCGGCGATATCGGCCGGATGGAGCTTGGCGAGTTTGGCATATGCCGTATGCCGCTTGGTCTTGGCCGGGCCGATTTCGACCGGCTCCACCACCTCCCATGGGATCGTTTCCCCTTGCAAGCGGACGCCGAAGAGGCGCGCAACTCGCCCAGCCAATGCTTCAGACCCGAGATATCGGAGCAGACTACGGAGGCCGCCCTCAACCGCCACGAGCCGCAGCCGCCCCTGGGCCTCCTGAAACTCCAGGTCATTGACGCGGATCACCTTCCGGCGCTTGGTGTCCACCACCTTCCGATCCAGCAGACTCTTCCCCAGCTCCATCTCCTCGGGCCGCGGCTGGACCGCACGCAGCGCCGCGCCTTCTTGCGCCAGGTGGATCGCCACGGGGTCTCGCTCCACACGCGCTACAGCCTCCCAAGGCACGACCAGCTCTTCCCTCTCCGCGGTCTGGATTACGAGCTTGGTCACCACCGGAAAAGCCTCCAACGGCAGGAGGATGAGATCCCTCAACTGACCGACGAGGTGACCCCCGGCATCGAGGATCGGACAGTGACGCAATGCAGAGAAGAGAAGAGACATCATCGACTCCCCCTGGGTTCTTGTAGTATGATCTCCCCCCGGCTGTCAACCGCTTTTCGACTGACAGGCCACGCTTACCGACCCTACCCCTATGGCCTCTTGCCGACAGTGGGCAGCGCAAAGACGAGCACCATCCCTCCGCGATCTCTTCTGGTAAGCGAGCGAATGTGTCCGGCGGCCTTTCCCCCCTCCGCGGCCTTCGGCAACGTCACGCCATTTGCCACCACGGCGATATACTGCTTCCCCTTGACGCTGTAGGTGATAGGAGCCGCGTGCCGATCAAGCGCTGAGTCAAAACTCCACACGATCTGGCCGGTTCGTGCATCCAGAGCCATGAACGTTTTGCCACCGCCAAAGACCAAGCCTCCGGCTGTCGCCAGTAGCCCATAGAGCGAGTCGTCTGTCGGCTTCCGCCAGGCGATCCGCCCTGTCGAGATGTCAAGGGCGACGATCGCGCCATTCGGGGGTGTGATGTTACGGCCTTTGCCGCCATAGTACGGGTGCCCTCTGGTATACACTTGGCGGTGAGAGGTGTATCGGAAACACGTCTCATGGAGTGGGACATACGCATAACCGGTCTGTGGACTGAAGGCCAGGGGATAAATGCTTTGCGAACCGCACGCTTGAACGGGGCGATCGTACGTCGCGGCACGGAGGGGGACGACCTGCCCGGTCTTGGGATCGACGCGTATCACTTCCACGCTCCC
>JACPQX010000099.1 GCA_016190255.1 Candidatus Methylomirabilis oxygeniifera
CCCTCGCCGCCCAGGATGTTCCTGAAGGTGGGGCTTGGTGGCGTCAGGATGTCGGCCGGTTCTTCGGGCTGGCCAAGGCTCACCAACAACGCAATGGCGCTTCCCCGTCGGCTGAGGATCCCGGCCTCAGGGTCCTGGGCGATCACTTCTCCCTTCGGGCGATCCGGAGAGTGGACTTGGGCCACCCGCCCGACGGTAAAGCCCTGCTGAAGGAGCAACCGCTGGGCCTGTGGTAGCGGCAGCCCTGAGAGGCTGGGGAGCACGGCGGCGTCGCTCCCTCGGCTTACCACCAGGCGGATCTCGCCGTTCTTTCGGACCCACGTCCCGCTGGCTGGCCGTTGCGAAAGGACGGCATCCTGCGGAAACTGCTCGTTGAACTCCCTCCCGGTGACCTTGGGTTGGAGCCCCTGTTCTCGCAACAGCTCAAGAGCTGCCGTTGAATCCATCCCGATGACCCGCGCAAGCTGGACCATGTCCTTTTCCATCGCCAGCCACATCGTGATATAGCCGGTGGCAAGGGCCACAACAATCAGGAAGAGCGCCGCACCGATCCCCTTGAACAGCAGGTGGATGATCCTCATTTGCTTCGCCTTCGGAGCCGGATAGCGTAGAAGCCGTCAATTCCGTGTCGGTGTGGCCAGGTGCGCACGGCGCCCGCGCGATCGACCAGCTCTCCTGCTGTGGTAGGGAGCGACGTGCGAGGGTCGTCGGGGGCGAAATCGGGGAAGTCGCGCAAGAACGCCTCGACCACGAGGTCGGTCTCTTCCGGCTCGAGCGAACAGGTGCTATAGACCACAACCCCGCCAGGTTTGACAACCGGCGCCACCCCCCGGAGTAGGTCATACTGTAACCGCGCCAAGGGCTGGAGACCCGCTTCCACCTGCTGCCACTTCCGCTCAGGATGGCGCCTGAGGGTCCCGAGCCCGCTGCACGGGCCATCCACCAACACCCTGTCCACGGGTCGGGTGAACAGTCTCGACGCTTGTCGGGCGTCGGCCTGAACCGGGTGCAGTCGATCGAGGCCAAGACGTGCCTGTGCCTCCCGAAGACGCCTGTGTGCCCGGGCGCTCTGATCGAGGGCAATGACCCGCCCGCTTCCGCCGAGGAGTCCCAAGAGCAGGGCCGCCTTCCCGCCCCCGCCGGCGCAAGCGTCCAACACCGTCTCGCGGGGCTTCGGGTCCAGCAGGAGGGCGGGCAAGGTCGCGGCCTCATCCATCGGGAAGTACCATCCCGCGCCAAAGGCCGGATCGCGCAGCGCCTCGGCCCCCTCTTTGAGATGAAAGACGCCCGGGGCGAACCGCCCCGGAGCCACCGGTCCCGCGATCCGCGCGAGGTGGCCGCCTACCTCATCAGGCTGGCGCTTCAGGCGGTTGACCACCACGGACAGCGCCGGTGTCTCGTTGTTGGCCCGGAGCAGGGCCTCGGTCTCTTCGGCTCCCAGGCGCGCAAGCCATCGGGCCACGAGCCAGTGCGGGTGCGACCAGCGGGCGGCGAGGGCGCCGACCGGGTCGGCGGACGGGTCGGGAAAGCGGAGCGTTGCCTGTTGACGAAGCAACGAGCGCAGCACGGCGTTGATGAAGGCTTTCGAGGCTTCGGCGTTGAAGGACCGGGCGACCGGCGTGAGCGCCACCGTCTCGTTGACGGCCGCGTACGCCGGCACGCGAGTGAGGAAGAGGAGCTGATAGGCGCCCAGGCGGAGCAGGCGGCGCACAGGCGGCTCGACCTTTTCCCAGGGCCGGTCGGCCACCGCGGTCAGCAGGTAATCAAGGCGACCCTGCCAGCGGAGGACGCCGTAGGTCAGTTCGGTCGCCAGGGCCCGCTCTTCACGAGAGAGACGGGCGTGCTTCAGCTTGGCGTCGAGGAGCAGGCTTGCATAGGCTCCCTGTTCCTCGACTCGTGTGAGAACCTCGAGCGCGAGACGCCGCGCGTTCATGCTTCTCCCAAGGCCTAGCCGAAGGCCGCGCCCGGCCGGGCGCGATAGCCGCGCGCAAACTCCTCTGCGCCCATCGCGCGGCGGTTCTCGGGCTGCACCCGCCTTAGCCACAGGCCTCCTTGTCCGGTGGCGACCAACACCCCCCGATCGTGGTCAACCGCCAGGATGGTCCCGGGTGGGTGGCCCGCTGTGTCCTCCACAACGGCCTCCAAGACCTTCACGCGCCGCCCCTCGAACTGGGTCACCGCCCCAGGCTCTGGCACAAGACCGCGGATCAGGGCCTCAAGGGTGTGCGCGTCGCGGGTCCAGTCAAGACGCGTATCCTCCGGTCTGAGCTTCGGGGCATAGGTCGCAAGCCGTTCGTCCTGCGGGACGAGGCGCGCCGTCCCTCGGGCGACCTGATCGAGCGCCTGGCACAGGAGTGTGGCGCCAAGCCGGGCCAGCCGATCGCCGAGGGTGCCCGCTGTATCCTGCGGTCGGATGGGTTCGGCCTGCTGGAGAAGCATAGGGCCGGTGTCCATCCGCGACTCGATCCGCATAATGGTCACCCCGGTGACGGTTTCTCTCCGAATGATTGCCCATGGGATCGGCGCAGGGCCCCGGTATCTCGGCAGGAGAGAGGCATGGAGATTCAGGCAGCGGTGAGGCGGCAGATCCAGGATCGTCTTCGGGAGAAGCTGGCCGTAGGCGACGACGACGATCGCCTCTGGTCGGCAATCCTGTAACGCGGCCACGACGGATGGCTCACGGATCTTTTCGGGTTGGATGACCGGCAGGTTCAGCTCTCGCGCTGCCAGCTTCACCGGTGGTGCCACCACCCGCCTGCCGCGGCCGGCAGGGCGATCGGGTTGGGTCACGACCAGGCAGATTTCATGTCCGGCATCGCGAAGCGCCGTGAGCGAAGGTAAGGCAAAGGCAGGAGTCCCCATGAAGCTCAGGCGCATATTCGCTGGACCGCCTCTGTCATTCGCCGGAAGTGCGTCCCTTCCCACACGACGAGGCATTGAGGTGGTGGCAGACGTGCCGGGAGGCGGGTGTCGCGCGTCAGGACAAGCCTGTCCTCCGCCACCGCCAGCCGCAGCAGTCCGGCGTCGTCGCCCCGCCAGTAGAGGGTGTCGTACCCGAGCACCCGGAGCCACTTGGCCAGACGGCCCAACATCGCATCAGCCACGAGCCGCATGAGATCACCCCGGCCCACACGATAGCATAAACGCTGTCCGGGAGCAGCCGAAAACCAAGCCGAGCAGGGGCTGCCGCCGCCCTCTCCGCACCGGGCCGGTTCATCAGGGTCCCGGCCACCCCGGTCGCCACTCCTCGCGCGTGCATTATCTTCTTGACGAGAGCGGATGCTCTCAGTAGCTTCTAGTGGTCGGCGCTCGGCATTCTATGCCGCCGCCGGGTCGAGGGAGTGTCAACAATAGAGAACGCTGAGCAAAAGGAGCCGTGAGATATATGAACCTAGGGATCGTGACGCCGCAACTCAGTGATTACGGGGGTTCCGAGATCTACCTTCTGGAGTGTGTGAAGCGGTGGCAGAAAGAGCTAGAGATCACGCTGTACACTCCCTCTCCCAACAGGAAACTCCTCAAGGAATTCGGGATCACCGACAGGGTAAGAATCATCTCTCTCCAATCCAAGAGGAGGGGAAAATATGCGTTTTTCTTCAACACCGTGATTCTTCCTCACATCTGGGAGGAGAAGATCCTTTCACATGACCTGTACTTCCTGTACCTCTTTCCCACGCACTTCATCCAGCGCAGGCCCTCCATTTGGTTCGCGGCTGAACCCCTCAGGACACTTTATGACCTTAGACATCACGACCACCACAAGGACAAAGAGATCAGCTTCCATTTTTATCCAGAACTACAGTACAACAGGCTGAAGGTTTCGGAGCTTGATGTCCTGCTTCACTTGATCGAGCGGTTTGACTCCGTTCCCACCTTCGACAGGTTGGCTGCCAACAGTCAGGCCACGGGCAGGTATCTGCACACCGTCTATGGGCGGAAGCCTGACAGGATCGTGTACCCCGGCGTCAATCTGCCTGGCTCGACCTCGCCACCTCCCCCCTCCCGCCAGATTCTCTTCGTGGGGAGGCTGTTGAAACATAAGAGAGTTGACCTCATTATCAGGGCCCTATCGCTGCTGCCTCGGGGAGAGTTGGTTGTCGCAGGTGAGGGTCCGGAAAAGCCTCATCTGAGAAAGTTGGCGCGAGACCTGGGCCTCAGCAAACGGGTGAAGTTTGCCGGGCAGGTGACGCAGAAGCGCTTGGAGGAACTCTACGCGCGATCTTCTCTCTGCGTCTACACCCCCATCCGGGAGCCGTTCGGGATCGTTCCGCTGGAGGCCGCCGCCGCCGGACGGCCTGTGGTCGCCACTGAAGGTGGTGGCTATTGCGAGATACTCGACGACTCTTGCGCCTTCTTTGTGCCGGCGGACCCGGCGGAGATCGCCAAAGGGGTTCAAACGTTGCTCGACGATCGTCATCTCGCCCGGAAGATGGGGGAGGCCGGAAGAAAGACCGCTGGCCGATACACCTGGGACCGCACCGCGGCTTCCCTGCTCGACCTGTTTCGGGAGACGACCCGCAACGGTGGCGGCCAGAAGAAGACCCGGCACAAGACCCTGCTCGGAGCCCACTACTATCCGTGGTACCGTGCAGGCAAGGATCCCGAGCACTGGAACGAGAACCAGGAGTTCGCCGCCGTCATCGATTTCCCGACGGCCGGGCCGTACTCCTCCGGTGACGGTCGTCTCATCCGTCGCCATCTCCGAATGGCCATGGATGCTGGACTTGACTTCTTGGTGGTGAACTGGCAGGTGACCTTTCAAGGGCTCAACCCGACGGAACTCGAGGCCACCCGAAAGCTGTTCGAAACGGTGTCGGAGAACGGCTATCCCATTTCTCTCGCTCTGCTCCTAGCTATCGACACCGAGGACCCACAGGTCATCAAGGCCGCCCTCAGCACGGCGAGGAAGGAGTTCGTTCCATCGCCGGCCTATCTGAAGTTTCAGAACCAGCCGGTCATCTGGTATTACCTCAGCTATCCATTCCTTGGTCACTTATTTCAGCACCATCGAGATCTGATGCGCCTCAACCGTGGCTGTCACCCCGTTGCGACAGGTCCCCTGGGCTACCATAAGTTCCTGCCCAGACTGCTCAAAGACTTCTTCAGCGGCTGGTGCCTCTACTCTCCCTTGCAGGTGGGGCCCAAGAGGATGCGGGAGTCGATATTGAAGGAGACCTATAGAGACGTCGTCGAAGACGGAGGCCGTATCCGTGTCTTCACGGTATGCCCGGGGTATGATGACTCGCGTCTGACGTCCGCTCAGAGGAAAGAAAGTAAGTACCGCGTCATAGATCGAAAGGGGACACATACCTATCAGAAGATGCAGAAAATAGCCTTGGAGCTCACGCCCGCTCCGGACTTCGTCGTCGTGACCAGCTTCAATGAGTTCCACGAGAACACCCACATCGAGCCATCGGCCGCATTCGGGGACGTGTACCTCAAGGAGACGAGGGCCTTCAAAAGGGCTATGGCAGCAGTGAAACCATGAGAGGATCGTGGCGGCGGAACGCTCGGTGGGCTGTTATCCGCACGAGCCGCCTTCCGATGCTCGGCACCCTCTACCGCAAGGCGTGTCACTTGGGGACGTGGGCAGTGGGGCGCAAGCTGGCACGAATGCCCGGGGTTCAGGGTGTGTATGCCGCGCACAGCCACCCCTCTTCCACCAGCTTCGTCCCTGGACATAGCGACCTGGATCTCACCCTGGTGTTCGACGATGAGGTGGCTGAAGTTCCCTTGAGGATTAGGGAGTGCGCTGCGGCGATCGGGAGGCTGAGTCGCCTTTTCTATCTTGTCTGGCCCCAGGATGTCAGATTCACCTCGCGGGGTGAGCTCAACCGGTATCTTACCTCCCTTGGACCTCCCGGACTTCTCCACCATCCCGGCGATTGGCGGCTGATCGCCGGAAAGGAGATAAGAGACAGGGCTGGCCGATATATCCCTGCGGATCGGATCCCCTGGCACCCGGAGTTCAATATCTGGTGGGCGAATCTGCTCCAGTCCAAGATCTTCGCTCCGAGTGACGGCGATGATGCGAGCTTCCTTCGGACATTCTATCGCGGCGCCTTGAAGAGCCAGCTCCACCTCCAGGATGCGATGGGGATGCTTGTTCACAGGCCTGCGGGATATATCGAGGACGGGCAGCCGATCGGGGAATTTCCGAGCGATCCCGATCTCCCTGACATCCTTGCAGATCTCAAGGGGCGGAACTTCTGGGCAAAGGACCCCAACGATCTGAAATCCCGGACTCTTCGTGCCATCCTTCTCACTGTCGGAGATTTTTGCAGTAACTGGAAAGCCCATCCAGAAAACATACCGATACGGTCCCTTCATGCGAGGTCCAGCGAGGAGCCGCACAGAGCTCATTACGAGGAGTTGGAGCGGAGGATACGAGGGCAGTCGGAACTCACCTCGGTCCTGGAGGCGGCGGTGGCCTACCCCTCCCCGCACTGGCACCCGTTGGCGTATCAGATCGATCTGGTCTTTCGCGAAGACGTCTCCCTGGGGGATTTCGCGAAGGCAATCGATTCACTCAAGCGTGGTTTCGGGGGGAGGACGTTTGCGCTTGGGGCGACTCATGTCCAGCTCACTGTCGTCCTGAAAAGCATCTACCAACAACCGTTGTACTTCCTGGGATCACCCTTTCCATTCCTGCGAGAACATATCCAGGAATACGGGGCGCTGATTTACGGAACCCCGTTAGAGGCTATTGAGGGGACATTGAGCCAGGCCGACCTGACCGAATGGTGCAGGCTCTTTTTCCCCTTTCATATGTTCACTTTCAGGCGTCGCCCGGAGTATGTTTCCAAGGACTGTAACTTCTATCAACTGGCAAGCCTCCGCCTTTTCCTCGAAGACGGCGAGATCGTGACCGATGCACCGCGGATCCGGCAGGCGTACCTGGACCGATTTATGACGAAGGACTCGGACAGGGCCGTCTTGGACTATTACCTTCAGCGGCCCGGCATACCGGTCTCTGCTGAGCTGTATGCCGACGCCTTTGCCTTTGTTGCCAACCAATACGAGAGGGTGGAGTCATTGCTGATGGCCGGGGATGCAGGGGGTAAGTTCGATCGCGCGTGACAAGGAGCAGATGCCATGGAGATAGCGCTTCCCTGCGAGGCGAAATTAGGTCACGGATGGTTTGGTCCTGAAGTCGGGGCAGGCGGCCAAACCTTTCGTTGGACCTCGGCCCATTGGTCTCTTGAAGACATCTGTCGTGACCCATCGCGACCTTACGTTCTGTGTACGATTGAGTCAAACTTTCCGGCTCCCAACGAACGGATCCGCGTCCTGGCCGACGACCGGCCCATGACCGAGTGGAGACTCGTGCATGGACGCGGTTGCTACGCCGTTGCCATTCCGCCGGGCGTAGATACGTTGACATTTCGCCTCAGCTCCCCTCTGCCGGCGGCGCTGAAGCACGATGATCCTCGCTTGTTAGGTGTGAAAATCTACGCTATCAAGCTCGCAAATCAGGCCGAAGTGTTGGAACACATTCCACGTAACGAAGTTAACCGCCGGAGAAACCACGCCGAATTTTGGGCTGGCAAGGCGGAGTTGGAATCGTATCCGCAAGCACTGGGTGTGGACCTTCATGCTCAGTGTAACATGGTGCCGCGCTGTGTCTACTGCGCATGGGATGAGACCAAGCGAATAGAAGGCCCGGCGCAGAACGTGGCTGTCGGGCCGGAGACACTGTTGGGTTACGGGCCGTTTTTCGACAACGCGCGTGAGCTGACCAATTGCAGCTATGCCGAGCCGTTTCTCAGCCCGCGCATCGGCGGACTTCTCAATCTATTTGCGGAACGAGGTATCTGGTTGGAGATTACCTCGAACGGTCTGGTGTTTGGTCCGGCCCAGCGCGCCCAAGTGTTGGGCCGACGGATCCGGCTCTACGTGAGCCTGGATGCCGCTGACTCAAGAACCTATGCGTCTCTTCGCACCGATGCCTTCGCTAGGGTCTGTGAAAACATTCGTCAACTCTGCCAATTGAAGCGCGACCATGCCGGCTTGCCCGAGGTGCTGCTGGTGTTTATGCCGATGAAGATCAACCTCGGTCAAGGCGTGGCCTTCGTCGATTTGGCGAAGCGGTTGGGGGCCGACCATGTGGTGCTTCGCCCGCTGGAGGTGACGACTGCGACCCCTCTAATCGACCGTGCGCTCCAGACGTTTGACTATCGTGAACAGACCCTCCCGTGGCCGGTATGTTGCCGTATCGCGGACCAGATGCACGCCCGAGGTTGGGAGATTGGGCAAAGCGTCCTCAGTCAGATGAGTTTTGGGGTTGAAGAAGAGACGTTCGCCGCGCGATATGGCACGCCCATCTGCTCAGAGCCGTGGTTGAAAATGTACCCGCTTCGACGCGGCTTCATACCATGTTGT
Source organism: Candidatus Methylomirabilis oxygeniifera (assembly GCA_016190255.1). Taxonomy (GTDB): domain Bacteria; phylum Methylomirabilota; class Methylomirabilia; order Methylomirabilales; family Methylomirabilaceae; genus Methylomirabilis; species Methylomirabilis oxyfera_C. Next base: position 8,383 of record JACPQX010000099.1, read on the forward strand.
TACAGCAGACACGCGATCGCGCCTTGGGGCACTCCACCTGAACAGGTCTGGAACTCGCCATTCATGAAGCAGCTCCGCACCGATCTGGCGGCAGGACATCTCAACGACCATTGCCGCTCCTGCACCACCTGCCCGATCGTCCAACGGCGGCTTTACGTGGAGGCTGAGAAGGACCGCCACGCTGCTTCCGATCTCGCTCTTGACCGGTCCAGGTGACGGGCTTTCGAAATCCAGGGAGGTTCATGACCACCGAAGGGAAACCGTGGGATTATCCTTTGCGTACATCATGGAAGATCGCGCTTCAATGATTGCCAAGAGAGTTGGTGTGTATGTGTACCCCTGGTATTGTTCCAAGAAATGGTCTGAAGCACCAGTCCCCTACCACCCTGTTCATGGCTTCTATAGGTCCGATGATCCGGCAATTATCGCTTCGCAATTTGACGTATTGGTGTCTGTGGGATTCGACTACATCGTGTTTGAGCTGGTAGCAGTAGACGATTGGTCCTTTGAGATGTCCAAACGGTCGATCGAGCAGTGGCTAGTGCTATGTCGGACAGAGAATATCCCATGGTCTTTTCTGTTGGACCCTAAAGCCTCTGCTCCCAATGCACCTCCTTCGGACCAGCTTACCTCGATTGCCCGCCTCATTGATTTTCTGGGTGATCTCAACTGGTGTCATGGTCTTGTGGAGGGACCATCCGCAAAGCCTCTCGTATTTGTGTTTCAACCCTACCCGGACGTCGCCCGGGCTTGCAACGATAGGTATTCGCAAGCTTTTGAACTCAGGTATCCCGCCTACCTCCCCCATTGGGGCCATGTTGACTCAAAGGTCACATTTCCAAGATGGGAACCGTTCCTGAATGAAGTGAGGGATAGTCAGATCGCTCTCTCCGAGTACTTGTCCGGCTTAGGTTTCATTTGTTTCTGGCAGGGTGCCAGTGTTGGCTCAACACTTGGCGGATTCAGCTCTGTGATTCCTGGATATAACGACCGCCTTCTTGGACGAGACCCACAGGGAGTACCAAAGGTTCCGAGGAACAACGGAGCAACCATGACAAATCAGTTCAGATCTGCTGTCACGTCAGGTGCTCAGCACATTCTTGTGTATAGTTGGAACGAGTACTTTGAAGGAACAAACATTGAGCCGACGGTGGAATTTGGCGAGACGTATGTCGATCTACTAAGAGATCTCATCTCAGCCTGGAAGGCAGGACCGCTAGAATCAGTCTGATTCTTTCTTGGTAACATGACGCACCGCTGGTCCCAATGGATGCTCAGTTTCATGGACCTCAAAGAGGCTCAGTCGGTGCCGTGGGCCGCTAATGGCCTGGGCGTTATGGCCGTTGATCACGTTCTCGGAATCGAGGTTCGTGTCGGTTTGTCAGGAGAGGCACGGCAAGCGCCATGACGGGTGCCCCGCTGATCTCCGTGGTCATTCCGTCCTACAACGCGCAGGCGACTATCCGGCGTTGCCTGGAATCAGTCTTCGATCAGAACCTCGACGCCGGGTGCGAGGTAATCGTGGTGGACAGCTCCGATGACGGGACCGACCAGATCGTCCGGCAGGCGTTCCCTCAGGCCCGGTTGCTCCGGCTGGAAGGGCGCACGTCCTCCGGAGCCGCGCGCAATCACGGAGTGGGCAGCGCCAAGGGGGCGTATATCGCCTTGACCGACGCCGACTGCCTGGTCGCCAAGGATTGGCTTTTCCGGCTGTATCACCGGCATCAGGAGGCGGACTATGCGGCCGTCGGCGGCTCCATCGGGAACGGGACCCCTGGAAGCCCGGTCGGCTCGGCTGATTATCTCCTCGAATTCAGCGAGTTTCTCCCGCAGAGCCCGGAGCGTCTGGTGGCCAACATCCCAACCAGCAACATCTGCTACCGCAGCAGTGTCCTGGCCGGCGTGCGATTCGACGGCGGGCCGCAGGGGGTGTATCTCACGTCGGACGACCGAATCCTGAACTGGGAGCTGTTCCGGCGTGGAGCGAGGCTTCTCTTCGATCCCGCGATCCAGGTGGCCCATCTCAACCGGACCCGCTTGGGCGCTTTCTTGAGCCACCAGTACCTGCTTGGCCGGAGCTCGTGCTGGGCGCGGAAGCGCACCGACCTCCCGGGCAGGATCTTTCTTGACTACCCCTTCCTTGGGCCCGCTATACCATCTCTCCGCATCGCCCGGATCGTCGCGAGGCTGAGCCGGATCGATCGGCGCGCCGCCCCGCGCTTCCTGGCTCTCTCCCCGCTCATCTTCCTGGGAGCCACGGCGTGGTCGGCGGGCTTCGTGCGCGAAGCCCTCCGACGGTAGCCTCGCATGGGCGGCCACCTTGGAGGTGGGATGCCAACCATGGGCGTGAATCATGCCTCAGAGGTCTATCTGGACTTTTGCGGATGCATCGTGAAGGTCGTCAGCACCGACCAAAAATGCATGGAGAACGCACGGCGAGATTTTTCTCACTTCGTCTGTTCTCAGCCGCCGGGCGCGCACTCAGTGACCATCCGGCTTCATCGAGAGAGCCCCCCACCGGCACCGGCGCAGGCGCGACGGGTCTTTCGAACACGGCAGGCTGTCTGCTACGAGCATGAGCGCATCAGGTATGTGGACTATCGTGGAACGGCGCTTGTGAGGTATGACTTCGATTCGGAAGAGGCGGTGGTCCTCAGCCTTGATGACGACATCCTTCACGAGGTGAGCTATCTCGTGGCGCTCTCACGTGTTGGCGAACTGCTTGACAAAAAAGGGATACATCGCATTCATAGCCTCGCAGTGTCGGTGAACGGCTCGGCGGCAATCTGCCTTCTTCCAATGGGGGGTGGAAAAACCACGCTCGCACTGGAATTAGTAAAGGAGAACGATTGTCTGCTCTTATCCGATGAAATCGCGGCTATTGATAAGCAGTTGCGGGTATTGCCGTTCCCGCTTCGGATAGGGGTGCGAGCGGCAGAATCGATCCCCCAGGATACTCCGGCACGATACCTTCGTCCATACCGCACGATCTCCTTTGGCTCGAAGACCTTGATCGACCTTGAGTATTTCGCGGAGAAGATCGGACGCAAGCCTGCGGCCCTGAGAATGGTGCTGCTCGGGGAGAGAACGGCCGCTGGAAAGCCTGGGTGCAGAAAGGCGTCCAAATTGATGGGGCTTTACCAGGTCCTCAAGCATATCATCTTTGCCTATCAGCTCCCTCGAACAAGAGCGTACATCCTCAGGTATGAAAGGGGATACATGAGAGCGTTGCCGAAAATCTTTCTGTCGCGCATCGTGACCGGTCTGAGGATCGCTCAGTCGGTGGAGTGCTATCGTTTCCGCCTGACGGAGCATCCACGTGAGAACGCGAAGGTGCTTGCCACTTTTATGCGCGAAAGAACGGGGTGAATC
>JACPQX010000110.1 GCA_016190255.1 Candidatus Methylomirabilis oxygeniifera
AGCCGAAGCCCTGAGTGAAGCGAAGGGGTGGCAATCTCGCCGCTCTCACCTGGGCTATTGCGGGATTGCTTCAGTCACTTCGTTCCTTCGCAATGACACTCTATTTAATGCGTTTGTATTAAATTCCCCCCACGAAACGACCGGGATTCAAGAGCCTATGTGGATCGAATTGCTGTTTCAACTCCCGCATCAACGCCAGGGCTCTTCCCACCGATCCCCACACGTCGACGGCGGCCTTGACGGCAGCAGGGGCCGACACCACCACGAGGCTCCCGCCCTCCCGCACGATCGAATCCCGGAGTGCCTCTATCGCCTTCGCCATCACCTCGACCGTCACGCCCGGCTTGCCTCCATCAACGGTCCAGTGCAGTCGGACGATCCCGCTCCCCGCCTCGCCAATCGCGAGGGAGTGCAGGCCGGCGGATCGCGCAATCTCCTCACTACGGCGGACAGTATCCAGAACCTTCCGGAGCACCACGCTGGCCTTCAACGCCACCCCCACCCGACCATCGCGATCGCGCGGCGCAAGGTTGCTGATCGCCGTCCAGAAGCTCGCCTGAGCATCCCCCTCCAGCAGGAATCCAGCCTCAGCCCCGCTCCGCTCCGAGATCTTCTTGATCTGGCCGATCTGGGCATCAACCGCCTCGGCCACGCTTCCTACCGAGGACGCGAGCGCGACATGCCCTTGCGGAAGAGAGAGACCCGCCTGCCTCGCAACCAATTGCGCCGCGGCAGATGAGAGGATCTCGAGCGTACCGGGCACGATGGGCGCAGCAAGGATCTCTGCCACCGCCGAGGACAGGCCCTCTTCGTGCGGGAAGGAGGTCACCCATGTCCGCTCCACCGCCGGCAACGGGTAGATCCTAAACGTGGCTTCCACGATGATCCCCAGCGTCCCGAGTGAGCCGATGTACAACTTCGGCATGTCATATCCGCTCACGTTCTTCACGACCTTCGCCCCGCCCCTCGTGATGGTACCGTCAGCATGGACAACGCGAATCCCGATCAGCAAGTCGCGGGCGGCGCCGTACAGGAGACGCCGAGGGCCGCTTGCATTCGCTGCGAGGATCCCGCCGATCGTTGCCCGGGCAGCCAACGGGGGATCAAGGGGCAAGAACTGCCCTCGCTGGCCGAGGCAGGCCTGGACCTCGCGAAGCAGAGCGCCCCCCTGGATCGTAGCGGTCAGGTCGGCCGGTTCGTGTTCGATAACCCGATTGAACCGTGCCAGCCCGACCAGCAGATCGACCCTCTCGGGAATGCCGCCCAGAGATGTCTTCGTGCCGCTTCCCCACGGAATGACTGAAAGCCGCTCCGAGGACGCCAGCCTCATGACCTCCGAGAGCTCCTCCACCGTGGCCGGAAATGCCGCTGCTGCCGGCACCTTGCCGTCCACGGCGTACTGGGCGCACCGCTCTTCCGGCAGGACGTGCTCCGTCCCGACGATGCCCTCGAGCCGCGCGGCTAACTGGCCTGGCGTCATTGTCGTCCAAATTCACAGTTCAGAGTTCATAGTTCTTCGTAGTTCAGAGTTCATGGTTCATGGTTCATAGACCGAACCAACGTTCGGGGATTGTGTGCTCATCCCATCTGCTCTGAACTATGAACTCCGAACTATGAACGATTTTCGATTACAGGCTGCCTTCGTCCCGCATGAGACGCACCGCGGCCTCGAAGGCTCGAATGGTCTTCTCCAGGTCCTCGTCCGAGTGAGCGGCTGACAGCCAGCCGTGGAAGAGCGGCAGATCGACGCCGTGCAGGATCAGGGCGCACCGCAGCAGGTGATACGCCTCCAGGTTGGGATGTCCCATGAGAAGCCGATGATCCAGCCGTGATACGGGGCCGCTGATGTCAAGGCCGTGCCGGCGCGGGCCGAGAAAGAGGTTGATGATCGAGGACTCACCATAGACGCAGGCATCCACCGCGAGCTTCTCGATGACCTCCGCGATTCCGGTCCGCAGAATCACTCCGGCGCGATCTGCCTTGGCCTGAGCCTGGCCGTCGGCGAGCAGTTCCAGAGTGGCAATGCCTGCGGCCGCAGAGAGTGGATTCGCGTTGAACGTTCCGGCGTGAGCGACTCGATCTTCCCGATTCCAGACCGAGTCGTCCCTGAACGCCAACTGGTCCATGATCTCGGCGCTGCCGACCACGGCGCCGCCCGGCAGGCCGCCAGCCAGGATCTTGGCGAGAGTGGTCAGGTCTGCATGGATCTCGTAGCGTTGCTGCGCACCCCCGGGAGCGAATCGAAACCCGGTGATCACTTCGTCGAAGATCAGGACCATGCCCTGCGCCCGGGTGAACTCTCGCAACCGGACCAGAAAGTTGCGGTCGGTCGGGATGGTTCCGGAGCTCCCGCCGCCTGGCTCAAGGATCACCCCTGCGACGTCGTCCCTTCCGGAGGTCAGCGCCGCGAAGGCGTCCCAGTTGTTCGGCGGGCAGATCAGGAGTCCGGCGAGGACACCTTGGGGCACGCCAGCCGAGACGGGACGATCGAACGGCGGGCGGACTCCGGCGACCGCGTAGTCGTGCCAGCCATGAAAATGACCTTCGAACTTCACGATCTTGTCTTTGCCTGTTGCAGCCCTGGCCAGCCGGATCGCCAGCAGCGTCGCCTCAGTCCCTGACCCGACGAAGCGGATCCGCTCGGTGCGTGCCATCAGCTTGAGCACCGCTTCTGCCCACCGCACCTCGAGCCCGTGACAGGCGCCATAGTGAGTCCCGCGACCGAGCTGATTTCCGACAGCCTGCTGGACAGTCGGGTGTGCATGTCCAAGGAAGAGCGCGCCGTGACCGACCCAGTAGTCGATCAACTCGTGGCCATCGACATCCCATTTCCTCGATCCGCCAGCTCGATCCACGTAGATGGGGAATGGCAGGAGGTGACGGATATCATGGGTGATGCCGCCCGCGATAGCCGCCTTGGCTCGATGGAACAACGCCTCCGACCGCGGATGCGCCCGGCGAAATTGCTCTTCAATGGACACCCTGGTCTTCGTCATCGGCTCGTTTCCTTCGCCGCGACTCCGAGAATCCGCCGCTGCCACAGCAAGAAGGTCAGCTTGCGGCGGAGCGCCGCTTCGCTCACCCGATACTTGAAGGCCTTGCGACCATCGAGGTAGAGCACAGGAATCTCCCAGGCGAATCGATCACGCAGCGAGGCATCGGCCCGGATATCGATCTCCCTGATGGCAAGCGGGTATTCCCCGCGAAGCCGTTCGAGCACTGACTTCATCTCGCGGCAGAGGCTGCATTCCTCACTGGTGTAAAGCTCAGCAACGATCGGTTCGGCATTCATGGTCCCCGCCAGATATGATCGTCACGTTACCACGCAGCCGCTTCACTGTCAACGCGACCCTGTCTGCGATTGAGTTCTACGCTGCTCCTTTGACGATCTCTTCCATCATCACTCCGTTCCTCGTCTCTTGCATGAGCCACCATGGCTGATCTCTTGCCACCTCCAAGAGTTACGGCACGGTGAGATTACTGTAACTTATTGATATTACTGACTAATTCAACCGACAAATGATTTTTTTCCCAAGCGAAAAAAAGGCTTGACAGTCGATGAGAGGTAGGCTAAAAGGGACTTCTCTTCTGGAGGTCTGAACCCGCAAATGCCCATGGGACGCGGTTTTCCACAGTGCCATCATACTTCGTACCTGCCGCCAGGCTTCACTATGCTGCTTCTAATGCGACGGGGCGGGCGTTTCCGCCTTATCCACACCTGGGGATAAGTCTGTGGATAACCGAACCCGCGTCCCGCAAGGCTTTTTCAGTGGCAGATCGTAATTTATACAAGAAATTCAATGAGTTGGATGAGGAGGCCGCTTGTGGATAACAATGGTGGAGGTAAGGTGATGAGCCCAGTAAGCGCCGTTCCTAACGCCCGCGAGATATGGGACGAGGCCCTATCGACTATCCGGGGCAGGATTCCACGCCAGAGCTTCGACAACTGGTTCCGTCCCTTGAGCCTGGAGTCGATAGAAGGCTCTCGCATCAAGGTCCTCCTGCCGAACCGATTCTTCAAGGAGTGGTTCGAGGACCATTATGTGGCGATCCTCAAAACGGTGCTGGAAGACCTGATGTTCTCCAAGGTGGAAGTGGTCTTCCGGATTCCCGAGCAAGAGACCCAGACCGGAACCGATACCAGGGGCGAGGGTTCCGCCAGGCGTCCGGTTCGCCGACACCGGAACGAGGTCACGTATCTTAATCCGAAATACACGTTCGAAACCTTCGTCGTTGGAACCTCAAACCAGTTCGTCCACGCAGGCTGCCTGGCTGTGGGAGAACAGCTCTCCAAAGCCTACAACCCGCTTTTCATTTACGGAGGTGTCGGGCTTGGCAAGACCCACCTGCTCCACGCGATCGGCCACCTCGTCCTGAGGCGGAACAACAGGCTCCGGCTCTCCTACGTCTCCTCCGAGAAATTTACCAATGACCTGATTAACGCGATTCGATTCGACTCAACAGTAGAATTCAGGAACCGCTACCGGAGCCTGGACTTGCTCCTGATCGACGATATCCAGTTCATTGCCGGCAAGGAGCGAACCCAGGAGGAGTTCTTTCACACCTTCAATGATCTCTACGACTCCGCCAAGCAGATCGTGATCTCCTCTGACAGCCTCCCTCGGGAGATCCCCACGCTCGAAGAGCGCCTGAGCTCGCGATTCGAATGGGGGCTGATCGCCGACATCCAGCCGCCGGACCTCGAGACGAAGGCGGCCATTCTTCGAAAGAAGGCCCAAGCCGAGGCGGTCCGGCTTCCCGATGAAGTCTCGCTGTTCATCGCGAAGAACGTCCAGTCGAACATTCGCGAACTGGAGGGCTCGCTCGTGCGCCTCATCGCCTATGCCTCTTTGACCGGCCGTGAGATCAGCCTGGAGCTGGCGCAGGAGACGCTGAAGGAGCTCAATGCCGAGCGCGCAAAGGTGATCACGCTTGGCGCGATCCAACGGGCAGTGGCCGACTTCTTCCGGGTCAAGGTCGAGGACCTGAAATCCAAGGAGCGGAATCAGGGTATCGTGTTGCCACGACAGGTGGCGATGTACCTCAGCCGCACCATGACCCCCTCCTCGCTGCCGGCCATCGGCGAGGCGTTCGGCGGAAAAGACCATACGACCGTGATCCACGCCTGCGAGAAAATCAAGCGACGACTGGCCGGCGATGACGGGTTCCGGCGTCAGATCGAATCCCTCACGCAATCGATCGGCTCCTAGTCCGAGGCAGCGTCCAGTGGCCAGCCGTATTCACACTCTGGAGATCCCCACCCCCTTCCCGGTCGGTCCGGTGAATGTCTACCTGATCGAGGGACGAGAGGCCGCCCTCATCGACACCGGTCCCAACACCCCAGAGGCATGGGAGAGCCTCCAGCAGGGTCTTCGACGCCTCGGCGCCACCGTCGATCAGATCCGGCAGATCGTCATCACCCACGGCCATGCGGATCACTACGGCCTCGCAGGCAGGATCGCCACCGAGTCAGGCGCCAGTGTGTGGGCCCATCGGGATGACCGGGATATGATCCAGGACTACCCCCAGGCGCTCTATGACTGGGTTCGCTTCCTACGGGCCTTCCTCCCCGAGACGGGCCTGGAGAATGGCTGGGTCGAGCGTTTCTGTCGGGCCATCGAAAAGCGGCAGGATTACGCCGCACCGACCCGTGTGGGCCGTCTGCTGCGGGACGAGGAGCGGGTGGAGCTCGACGGGATGCTGCTGAAAGTGATCCACACCCCCGGTCACAGCCCGGGTTCGATCTGCCTGTACAATGAGGCGGAGCGCCTGCTGTTCGCCGGAGACCATCTTCTGAAAACCATCACGCCGAATCCTATCTTGCAGGCGTTCCCGGATTTCTTCGGCGAACGGTTCCAGGGGCTCGTCCACTATTTGGCTTCCCTCAACAAGCTCGAACGGTTGCCGATCGCCCGCATTCTTCCCGGACACGGCGAGGAGATTGCCGACTGCGACGCCAGGCTCCACGAGGTCCGGGAGCACTCCGAGCGGCGAAAGAACAAACTGCTCGATCTGCTCAAACAGGGGGAGCTGACGATCATTCAGGCGAAGGAGGGGCTCTTCCCCGGCCTGCCGGATTCACAGACGCTCCTTGCCCTCTTCGATGTGATCGGACACCTCGACCTGCTGCGGCAGGAGGGAGCAGTCAGTTTCGATCGGCGAGACGGCCTGCTCTACGCAAAGGCTGCCTGACCTCGCACCTCGCACCTTGTACGGGCGACCCGCCGGGTCGCCCCTACGCCCCTCGCACCCCGCATCTCATTTGGACCATTGCTCAAACGAACCGGTTCACGTACCATGAGAGCATGTCAAGCCTTGTAACGGGCGGGACGGGGTTCGTCGGCGCGGCGGTGGTCCGGGCGTTGCTTGCCGAGGGCCAGGCTGTGCGTGCCCTGGTCCGACGTGCCGGCGATCCTCGGAATCTCGACGGGCTTGACGTCGAAATGACCTATGGTGACCTTCACGACAAGGAGTCCCTGCGCCGAGCCCTCAAGGGATGCCGACGCCTCTACCACGTCGCGGCCCACTACTCGCTGTGGGAGGCTGACCCGCGCGTCTTTTACCGGGTGAATGTTGACGGCACGCGAAACCTCCTCGAGGCCGCCCTAGACGAGGGGATCGAACGGGCCGTGTATACGAGCACCGTCGGCGCTTTGGGGCATCGGGACGACGGCCAACCAGCCGACGAGGAGACACCGGTGTGCCTCGATCGAATGATCGGCCACTACAAGCGGTCGAAGTTCCTCGGTGAGGAGGTCGCCCGGCAGGCTGCGAATCGCGGATTGCCGGTCGTGATCGTCAACCCGAGCACGCCGGTCGGGCCACGGGACATCAAGCCGACGCCGACCGGCCAGATCATCGTCGATTTCCTGAACCGCCGGATGCCAGCCTACATCGACACCGGTCTGAACCTGATCGATGTGGATGACGTGGCCCGAGGACATCTCCTGGCGGCTGACCGTGGCCGGGTTGGAGAGCGGTACATCCTCGGCCACAGGAATCTGAGCCTCAGGGAGATCTTCGCTCTTCTGGGACAGATCACGAAGATCCCGCCGCCCACGATCCGATTGCCGTACCATCTGATCCTCCCGCTCGCCCACGCGAATCAATGGCTCTCCAACCGCATCACCAGGAAACCGCCAAGGATCCCGCTGGAGGGGGTGAAGATGGCAAGGCACCACATGTTCTTCACCGCCTCCAAGGCGGTCCAGGAATTAGGCTTGCCGCAATCGCCGATCGACCAGGCACTGGAAGGGGCGGTGCGGTGGTTTACCGGCAATGGGTATGTGGAGAAATAGGTTCCGAGTTCCGGGTTCCAAGTTCCAGGCTTAGAGAGGGAGGGGGCGGTGGCCTTTGCAAGACATCTTGGTCTTGAAACGAGGCGGATCGACGGCGGGGCTGAGGTTCGACTCGAAATCACGGAGCAGTCTCTCAACAGCCTCGGCGTCGCTCACGGCGGCGTGATCTGCAGTCTGGTGGATCACGCGATCGGGGCCGCGGTCGCCTTCGCCCTCGGGCGGGGCAGGCGAGCGGTGACAGCAGAGCTGAAGGTGAATTTCCTCGCCCCGGCCTCAGCAGGCGTCTTGATCGCCAAGGGCCGACTACTCCGGGAGGGCAAGCGCCTCATCGTCGGCGAAGCAGAGGTCGTGGACCAGACCGGCAGGATGATCGCCAAGGGGCTCGGGACGTGGGCAGTCGTGGATACGCCGTGAGGAGACCGACGGACTAAGGAGCGCGCGGACCGATGCCGGAGCCGAACGACTTGCATGACATCACGATCATCGGCGGCGGACCGACCGGGCTGTTCGCGGCCTACTACGCGAGGTTTCGCGGCCTCACCGCCAAGATCATCGATAGCCTCCCGGAGCTCGGCGGACAGTTGACGGCCGCGTACCCGGAGAAATATATCTATGACGTGGCCGGCTTCCCAAAGATCCTGGCGAAGGACCTCGTCAGGAACCTGGTGGAGCAGGCCATGGCGTATTCGCCGACAGTCTGTCTTGGGGAGCGCGTCCAGAAGCTTGAGCCATCGGGAGAGAAGCGCCTCCGGGTCCTCACCGACCGGGCAGAGCATTGGACCAGGGCGCTGATCATCACCACCGGGTTGGGAATGTACACCCCCAGGCGCCTGAGGGGATCAGAGTTGTTCGAGGGCAAGGGTCTCTATTACACGGTGACGCGGACTGATGAGTTTCGTGGGAGGGAGCTGCTGATCATCGGGGGCGGCGACTCAGCCGTGGACTGGGCGCTCCACCTGGAACCGGTCGCCAGCGGCATCACGCTCATTCACCGGCGAGACCAGTTCCGCGCCCACGAAGAGAATGTGCGACAGCTCGTCAACTCGACCGTCAGGGTCAAGCTCTCCTACAAGCCGAAGGAACTCCGCGGAGAAGCGCGCGTCCGGGAGGTGGTGATCGTCAATACCAAGACAAAGGCAGAGGAGATCCTCCTCGTCGATGCCGTCCTGGCCTGCCTTGGCTTTTCCTCTGAGCTCGGCCCGATGGCCGACTGGGGATTGGAACTCGAAGGGAATGAGGCATTCCAGGTCAACACAAGAATGGAGACCAATATTCCGGGGGTCTATGCCGCCGGCGACGTGGCTGCCTTTCCAGGAAAGGTGAAACTCATCGCCACCGGCTTCGGCGAGGCGGTCACCGCCGTCAACAACGCCGCCCACTACCTCGATCCCGGCATGAAGGTCTTCCCCGGCTACAGCACCACCATCATGAAGCGCCGCGAGCGAAAAGCTCAGAATAAGCAGATTACACCCTAACCTCGCGAGCGCCACTGCACCACTCCCCCCACTGCAGCCACCCGCGCCACCAGGTTGACTGAGAGCTTCTGAAACTCCTACGAACCACTCACACCGGTATCTTAGTACTCTGATTCGTAATTACGGTGACGTATCCTTCGGGAGAACCGAATGCCGTTCATCCTGAGGAGGCCCATAGGGCCTGTCACTTCGACAGGCTCAGCGCGTAGCCTGAGGCGGCTCGAAGGACGAACGGATTCGTAAGCGCATTTACGAAATGCTGCACTTAGTGCTCTGGTTCATAATTATGGTGACGTATCCTTTGAGAGAAGTGAATGCCGTTCAGCCTGAGGAGGCCCGGAGGGCCGTCTCGAAGGGCGAACGGATTCGTAAGCGCATTTACGAAATGCTGCACTTAGTAATGTCTATCTTTGTTTTTGGAATCGACTTTTCTCTTGACACGACCGGGGGAACCAGCGAGCATCACGCTGTGGTGACTTCGAGGAACGGAACAGCCGTTGATGCGGTGCGGCCCCGCCGGGGGGAATGTCAACGACCTCTAGCCGCGGCCGGCCCAAAAGCAAATTCCTACCAGCCACCAGGAGAGGAGCGCGCCATGAGACGGAGCGCCTCGTGGGCCGGAACGCCACCAGCCGGGTTCGTCGGAGCTCGACGCCGCCGATTCGTGCCCTGCCTGCTCCTGTTCCTGGGCGCCGTCGCCGGGAACGCGGAGGCCCAGCCGACGCAACTGACGGTACGGGTGCGCCAGCCAAACGGGAGCCCGATATCCCTGGCGACCGTGTGCATGGCCCAGGGGAGCCAGGCCGGGTCCCGCCTGACCGACAGCCAGGGGGTCGCCGTGCTCACGGGCCTCCCCGCGGGTGCCTACTCCCTGCACGTGATTAAATCGACCTTTCAGACCGTGAGCGACGCCCATTACCTGTCAGGCACCCAGGAGCGGATCGTGACGCTGCAGCCCGGCGCCTCCACGCTGCCGGCCGGGGTGAACTGCCAGGTGGGCGGGGCGCCGACGACGCTGCCGCCCATCACGATCACGAGCTTCAGGGTCGATAACCTGCCCGCCGACTTCAAAGTGACGGCGCCGCCGGCGACCACCCTGCCCCTGCGGGCGACCTTCGACCAGCAGCCCGCCTTCTTCCGGATCAAGGAGGCTCACCCGGACGCCTACACGACGCCGCTCCAAAACTTGCGGACAGCGTCCTGGCAGCCGATTCTGGCCCCCAACGCGCCGTTCATCATTCTCTTCCCGATCGATTTCACGAAGCCCTTCGGTACCCGGGTCATCTATCTCCAGGTCAGCCACGTCGCGTCCGAGGACGCTGCCTCTCAGATCAAGTCCGTCTCCGTGGTCCTCACCCCGGCGACGTTGCGGACCTCGGTCCTCACCGGGGCAGCTCTGCAGGGATTCCTGGATCGAGCCCAACAGCAGGGGTACGGATCGGTCAGGCCCAAGGGCGTCCGGACCGACCCCGACCTGAGTGTCTGTCCGGCGGGGAGAGTTCCGGTGCTGGTCAACGCAGAGACATACTCGCTCTTACCACAGACGACGCCGTTGGCGTTTGCGTGCAATTCTGACCTCGACTGTCCCATTAACCTACGACCCTGCCAGGCGGGAGCCTGCAGCGCTCGTCAGAGAGTGAGATTCTACCTACCACTCGTAGGCTGGTTCTATACCGATGTCGTCATCACCCCCCCGGCCGGCCAGCTAGCGCAAGCGTGGCCGAAGGGCTTGATCGAGAAAGCAGAGTACAGCGCTTTCGCCGGGCCGCCGTTGAACCCGTTCTGGAAGATCACCGACCTCAAAGTGCTTCACGACTGGGTTCCCTTGCAACCTGCGGGGAGTGGAGGCTGGCCTCCGCCCCCTCCCCCCGTGCCGGGGAGCATCTCGGTCGGCGGGTACAACATGGTGAACACCCCTCTTCAGCCCCCGATTCAGGATCCGGAGCGGAGCATCAGGGTCGAGAGAACGACCCAGTTCCCTTACCGCATGAGGCCCGTGTGTCTGGTGGGCACTGAGCCGCCGTCACCACCCTTGCCGAGATTCCTCTCCGTCACCGTCGTCGGACCGGACGGCCGCGACCCCCTCGAGGCGTTTCCGCCGCGCGGGCCGACCGCTTTCGGTCCGGCCGGGCCGCTGTTCCCCATCCCCCCGCCGGGGACCCTCGGACCCTTCAGACCCTGAATGCGCCTCCGACACGCCGCTTGGCGCTACGGCCATCGTGCCGGCCGGGGTAGGCCTTATCGTCGTGGGGGTTGTGCTCGCCCAGCCGGCGGTCGCTGTCACCAGGCTCCTTAGTCCTAGAGCCTGATCTCAGCCCAGCGCAAGCCGCGGAACCAGAGGAGCACGACCGCGGCCCGGATCCACCAGTCGAGCCACATCATCAGCCCGACCCGGCCCCAACAGCTCATTGCTCCAAGCGTCCCGTCACTGCCATTCTCTCTCCCTCGTCCCAACCCTTGGGGCTGAGCCCTCAGTGCAAAGCCTCTCCCGTTCACCGGAAGGCCCCCTCTTGACATTCTCGTACTTGAGTATTACAGTGTACTTGGAGGTGAAACAACCATGCGGACGACGATTGAGCTGACGGACGATCTCCGGGCCAGACTCCTGGCATTGGCTGCCAAGAGAAAGCTTCGGGGGTACTCGACTATCGTGCGCGAAGTGCTCGAGCGCCACCTGGATGAGGCGCCAGAAGAAGGCCGAACCGGCAGGGGAGCAAAGGCCGCACGGGTCGCCAGAAGGGTGCGGGGCTCTCTGTCAACGGCTGAAGCCGATCGGATGCGTCGGCGGATCGACCGACTCTGGGAGCGATGGCGATAAGGTTCATCCTGGACAGCGATGTGTTGATCGACCTGCTCGCGGACCGTGAGCCCGCCGCGACAATCATTCCAACCTTGCTTGAATTGGAGGTCGCGGCCACCACCGCGGTCACCGTCTACGAGTTGTATTCAGGGGCTGGTCGGGCGGGCGACCGGCGGGATCTCAATACGTTGCTGTCCAGCCTGACGATCCTTCCACTCGATGCTCGCTCGGCCCGCTACGCTGGGGCGGTTGACCACTCTCTGAGGCGTGATGGCCACCCGATCAACCCTGGCGACACGCTGATCGCGGGGATCTGCCTCGCAAATAGTCTGGCCATCGTCTCTCGGAACGTCCGCCATTTCGAGCGAGTGACCGGCCTCCGAGTAATCAGCTTGCAAGATCTCGTCGTGTAGGGGAGAGAGCGCTTCCCATCATCTTCCTAGAGTCGGATCTCCCTCCATGGCAGGTGACGGTAGCGAAGCAGGACCACGGCGGCCCGGACCCACCAGTCGAGCCACATCGTCAGCCAGACCGCGACCAACCCCAGACCCAACTGGACGCCGAAAAGATAGGCCAACGGGATCCTGACGACCCAGCCTCCCAGAATCGCGGCATACAGCACTACCCTGGTCTCGCCCGCACCCCGGAGGGCACCCTTGAGGGCCAGCGCGAGCGCCAGCGGCGGCTGCAGAAGCGCCATGATCCACATCAAGGTACGGCCATACCCCGCAACCTCCTGGTCGGACGTGAAGAGCGCCACCCATTGAGAGGGAAAGAGCAAGTAGCTGACGCCAAAAGCCGCCATCACCGCGACGGCAAGCCATGCGGCATGGATTCCGCTCCGCCGTGCGGCGAGGCCCTGACCCGCGCCCAGGCGCTGTCCCACGAGGGTCGTGGCGGCCTGGGCGAACCCGAGGGCCGGCAGGAAGGAGAGCGCCTCAATGTTCAGTCCCACCTGATGAGCGGCATAGGCTGCCACACCGAAACCGATCACGAGCTTGGCGTAGATGAGCTGCATCCCGTGGGTGATGAGGCGCTCCCCCATCGCCGGCGACCCGATCGCGATAATCCGCCGGACCTCGGTGGGGTCGCCCCATCGTCCCCTCCACGACAGCCATCCGCGCCGAAACGCCATCACCACGAGAAGGACGGCACCGAACGCCTCAGAAGCGACAGCGGCGATGGCCGCGCCCGGCACGCCCATCCTGGGGGCGCCGGCCCATCCGAAGATCAACGGGAAGGCGACCCCGACATGGATGATATTCACAAAGATGATGACGGCAAGCGGCGTGCGGCTGTCGCCCACGCCGTAAAAGACGCAGGCTGCCATGTGCAGCATGACCTTGAAGACAAAGAAGGTCCAAATGATGACCAGATAGTCCACCGTGAGCGATAGGACCGACCCCAACGCGCCCAGAAAGCGGGCGGTCGGTTCCGAGACCCACAGCCCAAGAACGGTGAGCCCGACAGAGGCCCAAAGGCCCAGCAGCAGGGAGGCCCGAATGGCGCGAGCGCGCTCATCGTGATCACCGGCGCCAGTGTGGTAGGCCACCGCCACCGTGCAGCCGATCCCGAGACCGTAAACGAGCGCCATCAGGAAGAAGATGAGAAGCTGGGAGAGGCCGACGGCGGCCAGCTCGGCGGCGCCGAGCCGGCCGACCATCAGAGTATCGACGATCCCGACACCGCGCTGGAGCAGGTTGCTCCCGGCAATTGGCAGGGCAAGGCGGACGAGAGGGGGTAAGAGAGGCCCGTCGGACGAAGCGGGAGCCGGCCTCACAGCCTCTGCCAGAGCCACTGGGGCGTCAGGCGGAGCGCGTAGGCGGAGAGGATGGTGAAGTAATTCGTCAGCAGCAGCGTCCCGACGAAAATCAGGAAAATCCCGCCAGCCATGCTGACGGCCGGCATCAGCCGTTTGAACCGGTCAAAGAAGTCGAGGAAGCGATTGAGGGCCAGGGCGCTGAGGAAGAACGGGATGGCGAGCCCAAGCGAGTAAGCCCCGAGCATCAGGACTCCGGTGCCGGCGGTCTTGGCCGTGCCGGCATAGAGCAGGATGGAACCCAAGATCGGGCCGACGCAGGGGGTCCAACCGGCGGCGAAGGTAACCCCTACAATGAACGCGCCGAGGTAGCCGGCAGGCCGATCCTTCAACTCGACGCGGATGTTCCGCGTCAGGAAAGGAAGCCGGAGGAGCCCGGCGATGTATAAGCCGAACAGGATGACCAGGATCCCACCCGCCCTCCTGAGGATTTGTTGATAGTCGAACAGGAGTCGCCCCAGCAGGCTGAAGGAGGCGCCGAGCGACATGAACACCAACGAGAAGCCAAGGATGAAACAGAGGGAGTTCAGGATGATCGCCCGGCGCGTCTTGGCGTTGGCCACCGACCCTGAGAGCTCGCCGAAGGAGATGCCGGTCACAAACGAGAGGTATGAGGGAAAAATCGGGAGCACACAGGGCGAAAGGAAGGAGAAGAGCCCCGCGCCCATGGCAACCCAGATGGTCAGTGATTCGCCGCTTCCCGACATGAACAACCTCTCCTGGTTCATAGTTCATAGGTCATGGTTCATAGTAAGGCTTGGATCCGGGAGCCTTTCCATCGCCATGAACTCTGAACTCTGAACTCTGAACTCTGAACTACTCCTGCGGTAGCGCGGCCTTCGCCTGGTCGGCCACAACAACCAGGACGTACCGATCAGGCGTGAGATGAGCGCGCGCCACCCGAAGGATGTCCTCTTTGGTAAGCGCCTCGATCAGCGCCCGGTAGCGATCGGCGTAATCCAGGCCAAGTTTGAAATACTCGACCGTGGAGATCAGTCCTGCGAGCTTGGAGTTGGTGTCCATCCGAAGGGGAAAGCTTCCGGTCAAATAGGCCTTGGCATCAGCGAGCTCCTGGTCGGTCACCCCCTGGTCCCGGATCCGCCGCAGCTCGCTGAGCACCTCCCCTACCGCTGGACCTGCATTCTCATTCTTCGTCTGTAGCCCCACCTGAAACGCTCCGCGCTCGAGCCCCGGGTAGAAATATGAGTGCACGTCGTAGGCCCACCCCTTCTCCTCGCGGATACGCTCCACCAGGCGGGAGGAGAACCCGCCGCCGCCCAGGATATAGTTCATCACTGTCACGGCATAGAAATCCGGATCATCGCGTCGAATCCCCTGATGTCCAAGGATGATATTGGCCTGGGTCACGCTCCGATCGATCTTCTTGACGAGCGCGCCACCCTGAAGTGGGTTCGTTTGCTTGGCCCTTTCCACTGCCGCCGTCACTTTGGGCCAGGGCTTGAGGAGCGCGCGAAGCCGGCCTGCGATCTCCTTCGATTCGACGTCGCCGACGACGGTGATAATCGTCCGATCAGGGGTGTAGTGATCGCGATAGAACCGCACGAGGTCATCCCGGGTGATCGCTGAGAGGGAGGCGTCAGTCCCCTCAAGCGGTCGGCCGTAAGGGTGTCTGCCGAATACTAATTCGTTGAATGCCTCCAAGGCCACCTCACCCGGATCTTCCTGCCGCTTACGCAGGGCCGCCCTGATCTCTTGCACCTTCCTGGCGATCTCCCCCTCCTGGAAGGCGGGGTGAAGCAAGACATCCGCCAGCAACTCCAGTCCACTCTGCAGGTCCTTCTTCAGCACGGTCAGGTCCAGCTCGCTGGAGTCTCGATCGGCCCCCGACGAGAGCGACGCGCCGATGTAGTCGATCGCCTCGTCGATTTGGCCCGCAGTCCGCGTCGATGTCCCCCTGGTCAGCAGCGAGGCGGTCAGATAGGCCAGGCCGGCCCGCCCCTCAGGCTCCCAGAGGGAGCCGGCCTGTATCGTCACATTCACGGTGACGATGGGCAACGCTCGCCTGCTCGCCACAAGCAGTGTCAGGTCATTCTCCAGGAGCTGCCGCTCGGCCAGGGGCGCCGCCGCCACAAGCGCCGGCAGCAGCACCAGGATGAGGCTGAAGTAAGGAATCCGACGGCTTCGGCCTTTCATACCTTCCACGTTCCCCCTTTCACTGTCATTGCTCCGAAAGTCTCCCGTCACGCGTCGTGTCACCCTGAGCCGAGCGAAGGGTCTAAGCGGGCCAGATTCTTCGCGTAGCTCAGAATGACAGGGAGAGGTAACAGACTCTCATGCCCATGGGCGCGCCGCAGGTGCATGGGGTATTGCGAGGGAGCCAAGCGACCCCTTCGGCTACGCTCAGGCCGCGCACTGAGCCTGTCGAAGTGGCAGGCTCGGCAATCCCAAGTACGGCGGGATTGCTTCGGCCCCGACACGTCGGGACCTCGCAATGACGCGCGATAGGGCTCCACATTCGCACTGTCGTCTGCCACTACCGCTCGGCCTTCGTCGGTATCAGCCCTGCGACGGTTCGATTGTCAGGAACCAGATATTCCTTGGCGACCCGCCGAAGATCCTCCGCCTTGACGGCGCGGATGCCCGGGACATACGCCTCCCATACGCGCCAGCCGGCCACCAGCTCGTACTCGGCCAGTTGCCTGGCTAGATTGAACACCGAATCCTGCCCCAACAGGAAACCGGCCTCGATCTGATTCTTCGCCTTCTCCAACTCCCTGTCCGGGACAGGCTCGCTCTTCAGCCGCTCGATCTCCGCTGTGAGCGCCTGCTCAACCTCCCCCGCCGTCTTCCCCGGCATGACGCTGGCGTAGAAGTAGAAGAGGTTGGGATCGATGCTTTCTCGGTCATACCCGCCGCCGGCGAACAGGGCAAGCTGCTTCTCGTAGACCAGGCTCTTGTAGATTCTGGCGCTCTTGCCGCCGGACAAGATGTACGCCAACACCTCGAGTGCAAAGTTATCCTGGTGTTTCAGGTCCGGGACGTGATAGCCCATATACACAAAGGGAAGTTCGGCTTCCTTCTTCAGGACGATCCGCCTCTCACCCTGCTGCGGCGGCTCCACAGCTCGGACCATCGGAGGCTCTTGACCTCGCGGGATCTCACCGAAGTATTGTCGGATCTTCGGGAGCAACTCGCCGCTGTTGAAATCGCCCACGACGATCAACACGGCGTTATTCGGGACATAATAGGTATCGTAGTGCCGGACCAGATCCTCCCGCGTCAGGCCTCGGAGATCCGACATCCAGCCGATGACGGGTTGGCGGTAGGGATGCACCTGAAAGGCCGCAGCCCCCATCGCCTCCTGCAAGGCAGAAACGGGGTCGTCCTCGGTCCGCAGCCGGCGCTCCTCCATCACGACCTTCTTCTCGGACTCCACCTCCTTCGGATCGAGCAGCAGGCCCCGCATCCGATCAGCTTCGAGCTCCAGCGCCAGTTCGACTCGATCCGAGGCAAAGGTCTCAAAGTAGCCGGTATAATCATCGCTGGTGAAGGCGTTATCACGGCCACCGTTCTTCTGGACTGTCTTCGAAAACTGGCCCGGACCCAGCTTCGACGTCCCCTTGAACATCATGTGCTCCAGGAAATGGGACAGTCCGGTGGCTCCAGGGTGCTCATTGCGAGCGCCGACCCGATACCAGACATGCACCGTCACCACGGGCGCCTTGTGCTCTTCGAGCAGCAAGACCCTGAGTCCGTTCTCGAGGACCGACTCCTTGACCCTCGTTGTGACCTGGGCACCCGCCAGGCCGTGTGCCGCGGCGAGAAGCAAGACCAATGCAGCCGCCGGAATCGCCGGCCCTCTCCCTCTATGCTTCCTCCGGTCCATCGCCACTGTCATCCTCAATGAATGAATCACTTGTATCTGACCCGGAGCGGTTGACCCACTCGAATCCCCATCTCTTTGGCGTAGCCGGCCGGCACCTCCAGCACGAGATCGGCCACGTGGGTGAAGACCGCCAGCGGGCCATTCGAGGACGGCGGCGGGACATCCGGTTCGATCGCCACGATCCTGCCGTCCCGTATCCAAAGGATGTCGATAGGGATCAGCATCCCTTTCATCCAGATGCCCCGTACCCCCGTCTCGTCATAGGGAAACACCATCCCCGTTCCCTTTTTGAGGGACGGCCGGCCCCCTAACCCTCTGGCCTGTGCCTGAGGGCTCCGCGCGACCTCCACGCTGATGGTCACCCGGCCGTCGATCACCACCTCGCCCCTCCGAAGGGCCCAGGCCACGGGAAGTCCAACTGCGACTTCCAGCGGAGCAAGAGCGAGAAGGAGCCCAAGGATCGCACGATTTCCGACGGCCGTCATGCGTCGGGAAGCTCCCCCAGCCGAACGGAAAGTGCAAGCGGCCGGCCATCCCGAAGCAACTCGATCTTCACCTTGTCCCCTACCTTGTGCTCAGCGTCCAGGAACGCCGTCATCTCGTCGACCGATTGCACCTTGCGCCCATCGATCTTGATGATGATGTCCCCCCCTACACTGACGAGCATGTTACCGAACCGTATTCGCTTCGTGCTCCCCTTGATTCCTGCGCGGCCGGCGGGGCCTTTCGGCGAAACCTGAACGACCATAACCCCCTCCTGCGCCGCGAGCTTCAGGGCCTTGGCCACCTCGGGTGTGATATCTAAACCGGAGATCCCAAGCCACGGATGGCTCACCCGCCCCCTGGCGATCAATTGGGGGAGGAGCCGCTTCGCGGTGTTCACCGGTATGGCGAAGCCGATCCCGACCGACCCGCCACTCGGCGTGTAGATGGCGCTGTTGATTCCGATGACCTCGCCCCGTGAGTTCAGCAGCGGCCCACCCGAGTTGCCGGGATTGATCGGCGCGTCCGTCTGGATGATCCCGCGAATCTGGCGTCCGCTGTCGGAGCGCAACATCCGACCCACCGAGCTCACCACACCGCGCGTGACGGTCCGATCCAGGCCGAACGGATTCCCGATGGCGATCGCCATCTGCCCGACCTGGAGGGCATCGCTATTGCCCAACTTCAGGGGAGAGAGCTTCTCCTTCGGAACGTCGATCTTGATCACCGCCAGATCGTTGCTGGAATCACGGCCGACCAACTTCGCACGAACCTTGCTCTTGTCGGTCAGCGTCACCTCCAGGCTATCGGCCTCCTCGACCACGTGGTTGTTGGTCAAGATGTATCCGCGATCATCAACGACGAAGCCCGACCCGGTCCCTTTCTGCGGCACCGGATTGAAAAAGAAATCATAGGCGAGGGCCGTGCTGGTGATGTGTACGACGCCCGGGCCGGCACGCTTATAGACAGAGATTACAATCTGCTCCTCCGGGCTGAGTCCCTGAACCTCTGGTTGGGGCTTTTGTGCATGAACGAGGCCCGCAACGCCAATCACCCCAAGGGCCAAGACCGCGGCAGTCAGCGCGCGCCGAATCCGTGCAGAAACAGCGACAGTCATGAGTCTCACGTCCAGTTCACGACGAAGGGCTCGAAAACAAAAGTGGACCCTCGGTCCACTTCATTCACTGTAGTCCACAACTGTTGGCTTGTCAACGCCCAAGCCCGGCGCTCTTCCTCCTTTTCCCCCCGGTCCACAAGACCCTATGAGATCCGCGATACCCCCCAGGTCAAACGAACGTCGCGAGGAGTGACCATGCGACACCGCCTACTGTTTCGAAGCGTACTTCTCCGGTGTCTGCTCGAAGGCCCGCTTGCACGCCTGAGCGCAGAAATAGTAGGTTGTACCCTGATAGACGGCGGTAGCGGGCGCGCGCTTTTCATCCACCATCATTCCACAAACTGGATCCTTCGACATCTCGTCTCTCCCTCGAAAGGCATCACTGAACCTCACCCTTCACCCGGCCCCTCTCCCCACAACTCTATCGCCAGGGCCCATACCGGGCGTACTTGGCGTCGATGGCCGCCTTGATCTCGGGAATTCTCTTCCCCTGCTTGTACATTGCATACGCCTCCAGCGTAATGTCCTGGCACATGTCTCACCCGAACGCGTGTCGATCCACGTAGCAGTCGAGATTGTTCTGATGCCTGTGCGACTTGAAACAGCCACAGTAGCAGGGCATCTGCTCGATCAGCTCGGGGACCTCCCTCGCAATCCGGTACGCCCGGGCCGTCTTCCCCTGAAACAGCGCCGGCGAAAGCGTTGCGGGACGCGGACGCCTCGGAATCGCCGGAAGGGCTCGACCGCCATGCTCCGCCGCGTGTGCGGCCGGCCCTCGCCCCGACCTCGATCCGACGAGGAAGCCAAGGAGGCTCCCTGCGAGAGCCCTGAGCACCCGTCGTCGATCAAGTTGTTGAGATGATCCTTGCCGTTCGTCCATGCGGCTCCCTCCTGTAGCAGCGTCTCAGGAAACGTGAAGGTGGTCAGGGCGCAGGCCGCTCGATCCCCCTCACCCATTTCTCTCCCCTGCTGGAGGAGAGGTGAGCGGGGTGGGCCGGAAGCGTCGCAGCCGCAGCGCATTGCCGACCACCGTGACGGAGGAGAGCGCCATGGCCGCCCCCGCGAGGACCGGGCTCAACAGCATCCCGAACACCGGATAGAGCACACCGGCGGCCACCGGGATCAGGACGACGTTGTACGCGAACGCCCAGAACAGGTTCTGTTTGATGTTCCGCATCGTCTGTTTGCTCAATTGGAGGGCGGTCACGACGCTTCGCAGGTCGCCGCCGATCAGCGTGATATCCGCCGCCTCCATCGCTACGTCGGTCCCGGTCCCGATGGCGATCCCGACATCGGCCTGCGCCAGGGCGGGGGCGTCATTGATCCCATCACCCACCATCGCCACCAACTTCCCCTGCTCCTGAAGCCTCCGAACCTCCAATGCCTTGTGTTCCGGCAAGACCTCTGCCAACACGCGATCGATCCCGATCTGTCTGGCGATCGCCTCGGCGGTTCGGGGGTTATCGCCCGTGATCATGGCGACCTCGATACCCAGGCGACGCAGGGCGGCCACTGCCGCTTTCGAATGCGGCTTGACGGTGTCGGCCACGGCCACGATCCCAAGCAGTTGGCCGTCAGCGGCGACAAACATCGGGGTCTTCCCCTGCCCAGAGAGCGTTTCAGCCGGCTCAGCAATCCCTGTCAGGTCAATCCCGCGCTCTTGCATCAGGCGAAGATTGCCGAGGAGCACCTCCCTCCCCTCCGCGACCGCCCTGATCCCATAGCCCGGGATCGCCTTGAACTCTTGCGGTCCGGTCAACTCGAGACCCTCTTCCTTTGCGCGCTCGACGATCGCCTCCCCAAGCGGGTGCTCGGACCCCTTTTCCGCCGACGCCGCCATCCTCAACAGCTCACGCTGCTCAGGGTTCATGGTTGATAGTTCAGGGTTCAGAGAAGAGATGGGGACCTCTGTCTGTGAACTATGAACTGTGAACTGTGAACTCGCAATAATGTCGGTGACCGACGGGTGGCCGACAGTCAGCGTACCGGTCTTATCGAAGACGACCACCCCAACCCGACATGCCTGCTCCAGGCTCTCGGCGTTCTTGATCAGCACACCGTGGTCTGCCCCCCTTCCGGTTCCGACCATAATCGACGTGGGGGTGGCAAGACCCAAGGCGCAGGGGCAAGCGATCACCAGGACGGCCACGAAATTAGAAAGCGCGAACAGGAACGAAGGCTCTGGGCCAAGGAAAAGCCAGACACCGAACGTCACGACCGCGATCACGAGGACGATCGGCACGAAGACCCCGGCGATCTTGTCCACCAGCCGCTGGATGGGCGCCTTTGAGCCCTGGGCCTGTTCGACCAATCGGACGATCTGAGCCAGGGCGGTCTCCCGTCCCACCTTGATGGCCTCGAAGGTGAAGCTGCCTGTCTTGTTCAAGGTTGCCCCGATCACCGGATCCCCCGGACCCTTCTCCACTGGAAGGCTCTCGCCGGTCAGCATCGATTCATCGAGGGCCGATCTGCCCTCGCGGATGACCCCGTCCACCGGCACCTTCTCCCCGGGCCGAACCAGGACGAGGTCACCGGCCCGGACCTCCTCCACCGGGATGTCTTGCTCCAGGCCGCCACGGATCACCCGCGCGGTCTTGGCCTGGAGCCCCATCAGTCTCCTGATCGCCTCGGAGGTCCGACCTTTGGCCTTGGCCTCAAGCCAGCGGCCCATGACGATGAGGGTCATGAGGATCGCCGCGGTGTCGTAGTAGGTCATCGCCTCCATCCCATGAGGAGCGATGGCCGCGGGGAAGAAGGTCAGGGCGACACTGTAGAGGTAGGCGGCGTTCGTGCCGATCGACACGAGGGTGTTCATGTCGGCAGTCTTGTGTTTCAGGGTCGTCCAGAATCCTCGATGGAACTGCCAGCCGACCCAGAACTGAACCGGCGTGGTGAGCAACAGGAGCACGAAGGAGTTCGACAGAACCGCCGGCGCCCATGGAAACCAGTTGGGAAAGCTTCCCAACAGAACCGGGACGCTCAGAGCCGACCCGACCAGGAATTTGGTTCGAAGGAGGCCGATCTCCGCCTCCCGCGCCCCCTCTTCCCGATCGGGCGATGCGGACGCGGACGCCGCCGCCAGATCCGGCACTCGATACCCTGCCTCCTCGATCGCCTTCCGGAAACTGGCCGGCTCAGCGACCGAAGGAAGGTACGACACCGTGGCACGCTCTGCGGCGAAGTTCACCTCGGCGCTCACGACACCGGGGGTCTTCATAAGCGCGTTCTCGATCCGTTGGACGCAGGAGGCACAGCTCATTCCCTGAATCGGTATCTCAATCTGCGTAGCGAACCCGACCATCTCAGGATCTTTTCGCCTGATCTCCAGCGGCCTCAGTGACACGGCCTCGACCGCGGATCCGGATAGATAACGATCCGGCGACTTGTCGAACGTCTCCTTGCAGGCGGCCGCGCAGAAATAGTAGTCCACTCCTTTGTAGCGGCTCGTGCCGGCCGCCTCCTCCGGGAGCACCTCCATGCCACAGATCGGATCTATTGCCATCGACGCTTCTCCCGAGCCCCTCGTTCGCCGCCCATCTGCTCCCGATCGGTCCACCCGCCCAACAGCAGGCCCAGGGGCCGTGGAATCTCCGCCCAGACACGGTCGGCGAAGGACCTGTAGCTCTCCTGCCCCATCAAGACCTTCCTGTAGAAGTCGATTGCCCCGGGGCGCCGCTTCAGCGCCTTGAACCAGAGCCAGGGCAGCCGATGAGCTAGGCGGCTGAGTCGGCCGGCCGCCTCGAGTTCCGGCGTGATTCCGGTCGAGATCGCCGTTTGATACCACGCAAGGTCACCCCCATTTCGCTCGGCGCTGAGGATCGCCCTGGCAGCCAATTGCCCGCTAAGGATCGCATAGTAGATCCCCTCTCCAAGAAACGGATCGACGAGGGCGGCCGCATCACCCGTGAGCAGCGCGCGGCCTTGATACAACGGCCCTGAGTTGCCGCCATGTAGCGGGATCAGCGCCCCGTGGGTCCGCGAAAGTTTCCCTCCGCCGAAGCCGCCCGCCCCCAGGAAGGTCTCCAAACAATGAGATGCGGTCCTCGCCGCCGCGCGGCCGACCATCGCGCCAACCGAGGCAACGTCTCGCTTCGGAAAGGCCCAGCAGTAGCCGCCGGAGGCGCGGCCAAGCTCGATCACCACCCGGCCTTTGAGCGCGGGGGCGGCACCCGCTAATGGAAGGTCAGCATCCAGGCCGACAGCTCGGGCCTTCCGGCGAGTCGAGAAGAGGTCCCTTGCCACAACCCCGGAGGCGCCATCGGCCCCGACCAAGAAGTCGCCGGCCTCCATCTTGCCATCGACATCGACCTCGACTCGGTTATCCGCTTGCCTCACAGCCCGAACCGTGAGCCCGTCATGGAGCTCGGCGCCAGCCTCAACCGCCCTCAGGCAGAGCGCTTGATCGAACCGGTCGCGCCAGACCGTGTAGGCCATCGGTTCCCGGATCCTCGCCTCGATCGGCTCGCGACCGCGGTAGGTGAACGTCAGGCCGGTGATCGTGTCCTCGACGAGGTCCGCCGGATCGAAGTCAAGGAGTCCCGCCACGCGCCGGGACAGGCATCCGCCACAGGCCTTGTAGCGAGGCAGCCGCCGACGCTCCAGTAGCAGCACCCTCGCGCCTGCCTGCGCCAACCCACGAGCAGCCGTGGCCCCGGCCGGCCCTCCCCCTACGACGATCGTATCGTATCGCACTACACGCTCCCGCGACCCTACCGCGTATACCGCGAAAAGACCTCGAGGAGTTCCTCGATCTTCTTCTGGCGATCCCCTGCACGCCCGGAGGCCACCGCGTCGGCCACGCACGACTCGATGTGACGCCCGAGGAGGATCTTGCTCACCTGCTCCAGGGCCCCCTGGATGGCCGAGATCTGCAAGAGGATATCGACGCAGTACTTCTCCTCCTCCACCATCCGCCGGACCCCTTGCACCTGGCCCTCGATTCGGTTCAGGCGCGCCATCGCCTTCTGCTTCGTCGTCTCGTCGATCACCGCCCCTCCTCCTTCTTGACGCGGATTGGAATACTCTACTCCTGTAGGGTATACCATACGGGGCAGATTGTCAAGGCTCTTTACCCAGGCAGAACGCCAAGCTCCCGCAACCGGCTCATGACTAGGGCTGCGGACTGCTCGGGGCTTTCCTTATCGGTATGAAGGGTCAGTTCCGGAGACGGCGGAGGTTCATATGGGTCGGAGATCCCCGTGAAGGCAGAAATCTCGCCCGCCACGGCCCTTCGATACAGTCCCTTGGTGTCCCTGCCCATGCAGACCTCGATAGGGCAGTGTACATACACCTCAACGAAGCGTCCGATCTCCCTCCTCGCGGCCTCCCGCGCAGCCCGGTAGGGTGAGATGGCTGCGACGAGGGTCGCCACCCCATTCCTGGTGAGCAGCTTGCTGACGAAAGCGATCCTTCGGATGTTCTCGTCCCGATCAGCCTTGCTGAACCCAAGGCCACGGCTGAGATTCTCCCGCACCACGTCGCCATCCAAGACCTCCACCTGAAGGCCGCGCTCCCGGAGCATTCGTGCAACGGCTTGAGCGATCGTGCTCTTCCCCGCGCAGGACAGACCTGTGAACCACACGGTGAAGCCCGACTTCATCTCAGTCTCACTTGAGGCCCAACGGGTACGACTACTATGGCCTGGCCATCTGCGCGAAGAAGGTCTCCGCCCGCTTGCGGATCTCCCTCGGTGTCAGATCCTCCTTGTGTGTCGCCATCCCCCATTCATGGCCGACTCGCCCTCCCCACCAATGGGGGGAAAGGGCAAGAGCGGAAGGTTTATGAGCCGGGTTCGAAGACCTCGTTCAGGCTGCTCCTGGAGGCGCCGGGCCTCACCCCCCCGCCAATTACGTAGATCTTGCCTGCGACGGCCGCCGCGCCGAGGCCGTGTCGCGCCGCCGGCATCGGGGCCATGCCGGTCCAGCGGTCAGCGCCCGGATTGTACGCCTCAGTCTGCGCGAACGTTCCCGCCGATTCCTCGCCGCCGAAAACAAACAGGCGCCCACCCAGGGCGACCGCCGCGATCCCGCCCCTAGCGGTCGGCATCGGCCGCCGCGCCTCCCAGCGGTCGGCCGCGGGATCGTAGACTTCGGTGGCGGCCAGATTCCGACTCATCGACCCGATACGGCCGCCGACGACATAGACCTTGCCGCCAAGGGCGGCGGCCGCCAAATGATCGCGGCCCGTCGGCATCGGCGCCCGCGACCGCCAGGAGTCAGCCACCGGGTCGTATTCCTCGTTGGTCGTGAAGACCTGCCCGTCCTTGCCTCCGACGGCGTAAAGTTTCCCGTTCACCACCGCGACCGCCAATCCGCCGCGCGGCGTCGGCATCGGGCGTCTCGGCTCCCACCGATCGGTCGCCGGATCGTAGCGGAAGAGCGTCGCCATCGGCTTCCAGGGCCACAGGTCGCGATACCCGCCGACCACATAGAGCTTGCCGTTCAAGGCGACAGCGGCAGTATGATGCAGAGGCTCTGGAAGGGGCGCCCGGTCTCGCCACCTATTCAGCGCAGGGTCGTACTCCTGAACGGCATTGGTGACGCCGCCGATGAAAAAGCTCTTGAACCCTCCGATCACGTAGATCTTTCCCGCGAGAGCCGCCGCAGCTACTTCAGTCCGTTCGACCGGCATCGGCTCGGCGGCACGCCAACTCCCAGGGTGAGCGGCAAAGGCGCCAAGAGCAATAACGAGGCAGGCCGCGCCGAACGCTCCCGCCAGGAGTGCTACACGTCGATGCATCCTTCCCTCCTCCTCAGAGTGATTGACACGTCCGACCTCACGCTCTTACAATCGCGTCATGGCAAAAGTGCGGGTCGGCCAGATCGAGATGTTTTACCGGGAAGAGGGCCAGGGTGACCATGTCGTCTGGATCCAGGGGCTCGGACTGGACCATCGAGGCTGGGCTCTCCAGATCTCCTTCTTCAGTCCGCATTTTCGCTGCCTGACCTTCGATAATCGCGACACAGGGCAGAGCGGCCGTTCACCCGGCCCCTATACGATCAGGACCATGGCCGACGATACCGTCGGCCTCATGGACGCGCTGGCCATCAAGCAAACACACGTCGTCGGACTCTCGATGGGCGGCGCGGTCGCCCAAGAGCTTGCGATCCACTATCCTGCTCGTGTGAAGCGGCTGGCGTTGGTCGCCACCTACACCTCGGGCGATCCCAGGGGGACCGACCTTCTCAACTCCTTCATCCAGATGCGGGCCCGATTCACCAGGGAGGAGTACCAACGCGCCATCGGCCCCTGGCTCTTCAGTTATCAGGACTATCTCATCCCCGGACTGGTGGAGGCGGCGATAAAAAAGGGGATGGACGATCCGTACTTTCTCCCACCCAAGGTCTATGCTCGCCAGGTCGAGGCAGCGACCACACACTTCACCGAGGATCGCCTGAAACAGATTCAGGCCCCGACACTCATTGTGGCCGGCGAGGACGATCTGCTGACCCCGATGCGCTTCGCCAGAACGCTTCACGAGAGCATTCCCGGCAGCAGGTTGGCGGTGATCCAGGGCACGGGTCACGGGCTGATCTGGGCACGCGCCGAGGAGTTTAACAACCTCCTCCTGTCGTTTCTCAAGGAGGCGTGAGTCTAACTTCCCACCCTCGCCCTCTCCCTCAAGGGAGAGGGATCGTTAGTTATCCAGCATAGGCCATCGCCTCGAGGATCCTGATCCGCTCGGCCATCGGAGGGTGGGTAGCCAGGAGGTCCGACCAGAACCCTTTGCGGTCGTCCAAAGGATGGTGCAGCGGATCGCAAATGCAGAGCGACGCCGTTCCGCGGCTGATGCTCCGCGTGGGAGCTGTGGCGTCCCGGAGCTTCCGCAGGGCACTCGCCAGTCCCAGAGGGTTCCGGGTCAGTTCGGCGCCGGACGCGTCGGCCAAATACTCCCGGCTTCTCGAGATCGACATGGCGATCAGTTGGCCCAAGAGAGGGGCCAGCGCCACCAACACGACCCACACGACGAACAACACGACCTGACCGATGCCGACCGCTCTCCCCTCGCCAGAATCGCGCGCCCGCCATGATCCGGTCCGGGCGCTCCAATCGTGAAGCAGCAGCACAGCCCCAAGGAGAGCTGCTGTCACAGTCATCGTCCGTGTATCGTAGTTTCGGATGTGAGACATTTCATGGGCGACGACCCCCTGCAGCTCCTCCCGGCTCATCATCGCCAGGAGGCCTTGGGTCACCGCGATAGAGGCGTGAGCCGGGTCGCGACCGGTGGCGAACGCGTTCGGATCAGGGTCCGGCACAACGTAGACCCTGGGCTTCGGAAGCCCGGAGGCGATCGCCATCTCCTCCACAACGTTATCGAGTTGGCGGGCTTTCAGGTCGGTCGGGGAAAGAGGGACGGCCCGGGAGGAGGCGAGGACCAACTTGTCACCGTTTCTGTAGCCGAGCCAGGCCGTCAGCGTCCCCACTCCAAGGGCCGCGACGGTTGCCATCGGAAAGGCGACCTGCCTCGAGGATCGGGGCGTGGAAGGCTCGAATAGACTGACGTCCCAGAGGCCTTTCGAGAAGCCGATGATGAACCGATCGACCCCATAGCCCAAGAACAGGACGAGCAGGATGAAGAGACCGATCACGAGGGCCGTCTTCCGCCGGTTGTTGGCCTGCTGATCGTAAAGATTCAGCGGCTGGGGGGGACGCAAAGGGCGGGCAGGTGGGGCCGTGCCTGAAAGGCCGGGCGCAAGGCCGACGGGCTGATCCGGCGGGCGGGCGATGGGCACCCTGGCTCCGCACTGTTTGCAGCGAGGGGCGTCAAACTGGACGAACCCGCACGACGGACAGCGCATCGTCCCGCCTCGTCTCCGGCACTCAGTTCAGCGACAGATCCACGCGGGGGGAGCCCTTTTCAGCCTCCTCGATTCGAAAGTAGTCGGCTGGGCCGAACCCCATCCCGGCCGCCATCATGTTGGTCGGGAAGACCTGCTGCTTGATGTTATAACGGGCCACGAGGTCGTTGTAGAGCTGGCGGGCGAAGCCGATCCGGTTTTCGGTGCTGGTCAGCTCCTCCTGAAGCTGCAGGACATTCTGACTCGACTTGAGGTCCGGGTAGTTCTCCATCAGCGCAAACAGCCGCGAGAGCGCCTGGCTAAGCTGTCCCTCCGCCGCCGCGGCCTCTTGGGCCCCCTTCGCGGAGACCGCGCGGCTGCGTGCGCCGATGACCTTCTCCAGCGTGTCACGCTCGAACTGCATCGCGCCTTTCACCGCGTTGACCAGATTGGGGATCAGGTCATGGCGACGCTTGAGCTGGACGTCGATCTGCTGCCAGGCATTTTGCACCTGATTCTTGAGGCCGATCAGACCGTTATACGTGACGATCAGCCATCCAAGGACGATGACGACGAACCCGAGGGTGAGATAGAACGCCATGGCTGCCCCCCTTTCAGATGCGATGTCTCCTCACCACGATCCGAGGCGCTCCTCCGAAGGAGCCCTTCTCTTCTACCACTGATATGGCCGCCGGTCAACGGCGATCATCCGGTCGGGCCAGCGGGCCGGATTGGTTTTGAAACCCGCTGGTCGTTATGCTACAGTGTCACCCGCTCCCTCCCCGCGAGAGGACGAGGGTCTGACCGATGCGAACACGATGGCTTTCTCTCATGGTGTCGGCACTGCTGTCCACCCTGATCGCTTACAGTGTCAGGGCGCAGGAGATCTCCCTCGACGTCAGGGAACATACCCTGAAGAACGGGATGACGCTGCTGACCGTTC
Source organism: Candidatus Methylomirabilis oxygeniifera (assembly GCA_016190255.1). Lineage (GTDB taxonomy): Bacteria > Methylomirabilota > Methylomirabilia > Methylomirabilales > Methylomirabilaceae > Methylomirabilis > Methylomirabilis oxyfera_C. The sequence goes on from JACPQX010000110.1 coordinate 28,560, forward strand.
CGAGGCGCGGCCACTTCACGTTCTCGGCCTACGTGCGCTTCAAGGCCGGGAGCGTACAGGAACAGGCCGGCAAGACCGGCCTCTCCCACATGCTGGAGCATATGATGTTCAAGGGGACGCGGTCGATCGGGACTCTGGATGCCGAGGAGGAGGAGCTGATCCTTCAGAGGCTCGACCGGCTCCATCGGGAGCTCTCGGGCCTACGTGAAGCGGAACGCTCTCCCTTCCCGCCGCCTGCCCTGAGCCCGGTCGAGGGGAAAGACCGCACACGACGTATCGCATTACAGAAGGAGATCGCCGAGGCCACCGCGGCCGAAAAGGCATTGATCGTTCCCAACGAATTCTGGGAGATCTACCGCCGGCACGGCGCCGTCGGCCTCAACGCCTCGGCCTCAAGGGACGGGACGCAGTACTTCGTCAGCCTTCCCAGCAATCGCCTGGAGCTCTGGGCGATCGTTGAATCCGACCGGATCAGGCATCCGGTCTTCCGGGAGTTCTACACCGAGCGGGAGGTTGTGAAAGAGGAGAGGCGGCAGCGCTACGAGGCGAATCCAGATGGCGCCCTCTCGGAGGCGCTGATCGCGATGGCGTTTACGGCCCACCCGTACCGCAACCCGATCATCGGCTGGCCCAGCGACCTCGATCGTCTCTTCCGCCCCGACGCCATCCGCCACTTTAGGAGCTTCTACGCGCCCAATAACGCGATAGTGGTCCTGGTGGGCGACCTCGATCCGGAACGAACGGTCCAGATCATCGAGGAGCAGTTCGGCTCGATCCCGCCGCAGCCGCTGCCCGAGCTCCACATCACGCAGGAGCCGCCACAACGTGGAGAGCGACGGGTATCGGTCCGGTTTGACGCCCAGCCCCGCCTGATGGTCGGCTACCACATCCCGGCCATGGGCCATCCCGATACATATGCCCTACAGGTCGCGGCCGCTCTCATGGGGACCGGCAGAACGAGCCGATTCTACCGGGGCCTCATCGATGGCAAGCGTCTGGCCTCCTCAATTGAAGTCTCCGTGAGCCCGCTCCGAGACCCCGGCCTTCTCACCATCTCGGCCACGCCGCTCGGGCCTCACACCCCGGAGGAACTGGAGAAGGAGATCGGCGTCGAGATCGAGCGGTTGAAAGAGGCCGCCATGACCGATCGCGAGCTGGAACGGATACGGAATCAGTTGGAAGCCGACCTGGTCCGCTCGCTGCGCTCCAACGCCTCGCTGGCAGCGGGGCTCGGTAACGCACAGGCCATGGCGGGTGACTGGCGGTACCTTCTGGAGTCGCGCAAGCGGCTGAAGGCGGTGACCGCCAAGGACGTGCAGCAGGCGGTGATATCCTACCTGACCACGGCGAACCGGACCGTCGCCACACTGCTTCCCGCAAAGCCATGATGCGGCTTGCACGGAGATGATGATGGGTGAGGTGACCCGCACGCTCGGCACGGCCATCGTAATTATCGGTCTCATTGCAGGGCAGGCGGCGGCGGAAGAGCCGGGCGCGCCTGCCGTCGAGCGGCGATCCGAGGGAGCGGAGAAGATCGGCCTGATGATCTTTCCGCCGCTCCTCTGGCGCCCACCGGCCGTCGGGGATGAGGTCGAGCGCCGCACCCTCAGCAACGGCATCATCCTCTACCTGTATCCCGACCGCACCCTCCCGCTCCTGGACGTGGTCGGACTGATCCATGGCGGCCGCCTGTACGATCCCGGCGAGAAGGCGGGCTTGGCCCGCGTGGCCGCATCGCAAATCCGCGCGGGCGGTACCACTTCGATCGCGGCGGACGCTCTGAACGAGGAGCTGGAATCGCTCGCGGCATCCCTCGAACTGTCTGCGGGTGACGAGGCGCTCGAGGTGCGCCTGAACCTCCTGTCGAAACATACCGAACGAGGCGTCAGGCTCATGACTGACGTGCTGACCCGGCCGGCATTTGATGCCGGACAACTGGAGTTGGCCAGGGGCCGCTTCCTGGAGGAGCTTCGCCGGCGGCGCGATAACCCAACCGAGCTCCTGCACAAGGAGTTCGCCGCGCTCCACTACACCCACCGCCACCCGCTGGGGCTGGAGCCAAGCGAGACGAGCCTCCGGAGCATCAGTCGCGAAGATCTCATCGCGTTCCATCGGCGCTACGTCCGCCCCGACAACCTGCTGCTGGCAGCGGCCGGTGATTTCGACAAGGAGGCCCTGGTCGCGCTCCTTGAACAGTCGCTCGGGAGCTGGTCCGCCAACGGCCGCTCTTCGCTGCCCTCCGTTCCAAATGTAGAGACGGCCGCCAAGCCCGGGGTATACCTGATCGAAAGGCCGATTCCGCAAAGCAGCATCGCTATCGGCCACTTTGGCGTCGATCGGACCAATCCCGACCGCCAGGCGATTGAGCTGATGAATGTGGTCCTCGGTGGCGGGGGATTCGCCTCACGAATCACCAAGCGGGTTCGGTCCGCCGAGGGGCTGGCGTACTCCGTCGGCTCACGGTTCGGAACCGAAGGGCGCCAACCCGGATTGTTCCAGGTTGTCGCGTTGACGCGCACCGACGCGACCGCCCAGGCCGTCGCTGCGATCCTCGAAGAGATCAAGCGGCTCCGGGAGACGCCGGTGCCGGCCGCCGAGCTCGAAGCGGCGAAGGAGGCCATTTCGAACTCGTACCTCTTCTGGTTCACCGATCCAACGCAGACGGTCCGTCGGTTGATGCTGCTGGAGTTCGAGGGCCTCCCGCCCGATTACTACCACACGTTGCTCGACCGCTACCGAGCCGTGACAGGCGACCGTCTGCAGCAGGTGGCTCGCCGCTACGTCAAGCCGGACGATCTGGCCATCGTCGTGGTGGGCGACGCGAAGGCGCTGGCACCTACCCTGACGACCTTTGGCGAGGCAAGGAAGATTCCCCACGAGGCCCCGGCCGCCCACACGCCATAAGTTGTCCCTCACGATCGATTCATCCCCTGGATCCCTTCGCGTCTGTCTTTCTATCCTTGCGCCAGGAACCCGGATTTGTTCCTGGATTTTTTCCTTGACAGCGCCCCGGCCATGAGGTAATGTCCCTTTCACAATGAAATTGACAATCAATATCACTTTCAACGGCCATGCAAAATAAACAACACAAGTTCCGGCAGCATCTTGTTCGGTCCGGGCTGAAAGCCACCCGCCAGCGCGAGTTGATCGCCAGGGCCTTCTTTGCCACCAACACCCACATTAGCGCCGAGGCTCTCTACCGCCGAGTGAGCGGCCGCGACCGCCGGATCGGGCTCGTCACCGTCTATCGGACCCTGAAACTGCTGAAGGAGGCTGGCCTTGCCCACGAGCGTCAGTTCGGCGAGGGGCGCGCGCTCTTCGAGCACGCCTCCAGCGATCGGCATCACGATCACATGATCTGCAGCCACTGCGGGAAGATCGTCGAGTTTGAAAACTGTGAGATCGAGGCGTTGCAGGAAGAGGTCGCCCGGAGATTGGGTTTCACGATCCAGTATCATAAGCTCGAGCTGTATGGCCGATGCAAGGACTGTCGGGCGGATGCGAGTGGGGGAACGGGACGGATCCGGGCGGTTGGAGCTCGCTAGTGCCGTTCCAACTATTACAAACGCATTAAATAGGGTGTCATTGCGAAGGAACGAAGTGACTGAAGCAATCCCAAAAGCGGCGAGATTGCCACCCCTTCGCTTCACTAAGGGCTTCGGCTTATTTGGTCGCTCGCAATGACAATGAAACAACATTTATGTCGTTTGCTATAGTTACGCCTAAATGGTAAGGCCGGGGAAAGCGATAGTTCTTAGCACGACACCTGTCGACAGTTAGTGCCGTTCCAACTTTTTGGGCAACAGAACATCCCTTGGCGATTAGCCGAAACGAGTTGGAACGGCATTAGCCGCAACAAGTTGGAACGGCACTTGGTCTCCCCTGGAGGATCCGGGGTTTTTTGTGGGCCTCATACTGAAAATGACATTCTTTTTCATCTCATCGCGGACAGCGGCGTTTCGCTGACTCGGATCGAAGCAATGGGGCGCACATCAGAAACGGGGAGGTGTCGAATCTTGCTCAAGACTGTTGAAACGACGGCCGGTCGGAACGCGACGAGGAGGATGATCCTCCTGATCCTTGCGTGGATGTCAGTGATCGCCCTTGGCCCGAGCGCTCCCACAACGGCCTCCGAGCTGGTGATCTACTCCGGCCGCAAGGAGAGCGCAATCAAGCCGGCCGTGGATCTCTTCGAGCAGAGGACCGGGGTTAAGGTTGTGTTGAAGACCGGGAAGACCTCAGGGCTTGCGAACGAGATCCTCCAGGAGCGACGGCGCCCGAGGGCCGACATCTTCATCGCCACAGAGGCCGGCGTCTGCGAGGTGCTGGCACGCGGAGGGGTGCTCGACCCATACGCGCCTCCCGGGGCGCGGCCGATCCCGCCGGAGTATAAGAGCAGCAAAGGCTTCTGGACCGGCATCTCCGGCCGCGCCAGGGTCATACTCTACAACAAGGGCCTCGTGAGAAACGAAGAGGTCCCAAGCTCGGTGCTCGATCTGGCCGATGCAAAATGGAGGGGGAAGGTCGCGATCGCCGGCACGCTGGAGCGGACAACCCTCTCGTGGCTCAGCGCCCTCGTCCAGGTGATGGGCGAGAGTAAGGCCAAAGCCTATGTGGACGACTTGGTACGAGGCAGCCTCAAGATCCTGCCCGATAACTCAGACGTCTGGCGCGGGGTGGGGAGCGGGGAATTCGCGCTGGGATTGACCAACTCACCCAATTACCATCTGGCCCTCAAGGCCGGGCTTCCTGTGGGGGTCGTCTATCCGGATCAGGGGCAAAAAGGCATGGGAAGCCTGGTGAATCCAAACGCCGTGGCGATTCTAAAGGGAGCGAAAAATCTCCCCGAGGCCAGGCGTTTCGTCGATTTCATCCTAAGCCGGGAGGCGCAGGCGATCCTGGTCGGCCACGCCTTCGAGATCCCCCTTGTTCGGGGAATGGACGCCGGCCAGGTCCGGCCCCTCTCCTCATTCAAAGCCCTCACGATCAGTCAGGAACGCCTGGCCGACCTGGAGGAACGTACCATCAAGCTTTTTCCCGGTTTCTGAGGGACGGCCCGTGCTGAGCGGCATACAGAAGAGCACAGTGGAACGCGTGGCCTGGGGTGAACGATTGGGGTTCCGTAGACCGATGATGAGCCCTCTCACGCCGGTTGCGGCTCTTGGCGTCGCCTTCGTGGTTCTCCTGACGGCCTCCCCCCTGCTGAACCTCTTGACGGCCGCCCTGGCCGGGGGGTCGCGCGGTCTGTCCAGTCTGCTGAGCGGCTCTGTGTTTACGTTGATGAGTAGAACTCTCCTGCTCGCCACGCTTGCCACGCTGTGGGCCCTGCTCCTCGGGGTCCCGCCGGCCTGGATACTGACGCGGACCGATCTGCCGGGGCGCCGCCTCTTTCGTGTCCTGGGTGTCCTGCCGCTGGCGATCCCTCCTTACATCGGCGCCTTGACATACATCACACTCCTTGGTCCCGTCGGTTTGGTCAATAAGGCTTACCACGCCATGGGCGGCGCCGGCCAGCTCGTGAACATCTACGGCCTGTGGGGAGGGGTCCTGGTCCTTGGCCTGTTCACCTATCCCTACATCCTCCTCCTGGCAGGGAGCGCACTGGAGAGTAGCAACCCTGCCCTGGAAGAGGCGGCTAGGGCCGCCGGTCACGGTCCGATGGGGATCTTCATACGAGTGACCCTGCCCCTGCTCCGCCCCAGCCTGCTCGCAGGGAGCCTGCTCGTGTTCCTCTACGCCCTCTCGGACTTTGCCGCTGTCTCCTTTCTCAGGGTCACCACGTTCACCACCGAGATCTATCAACAGCTCAACACGCGGTTCGACCTGCGAAGCGCGTCCGCCCTTTCCTCCGTTCTCGTCCTCCTGACGCTCCTGGTGCTAGTGGCCCAACGCAAGAGCTTGGGCCGGCGAAGCTTCGTCCAGCGCGGCAGCGGCGCAAAGCCGCCAACCGTCTACCCGCTCGGGCGCTGGAAGGCCCCGGCCCTCCTTTGCACCTACCTCGTCCTAGGCAGCTCGGTTTTTCTCCCGATCGCGCTCCTCTTGTACCAAGTCGGCTCGCCCGGGATCCTCTTTCAGACCCTGGCGTCAGGCCAGCGCTACCTATGGAACAGTCTCTGGACGGGAGCCGTGGCGGCCACCGTGGCATCCGGGTTGGCCCTATTTGTGGCGTACCTGATTGATCGGCGAAAAGGGCGCGTGGGGCTGATCCTGACGGCAGCGACCCAGCTCGGCTACGCCATCCCAGGCACCGTCCTTGGCCTTAGTCTGATCCTCCTCTACAACACCTACGTTCCCTGGATCTACGGGACCGCCGCCATGGTGGTCCTGGGCTATCTCCTACGGTATCTGCCGCAAGCGGTCCAGGGGAGCGTAGCCGCCCTGTCCCAGGTCGATCCGAACCTGGAGGAGGCGGCCAGGGGGCTCGGGCGTTCGAGCTGGCAGGCGCTTCGGGAGGTGACCATTCCGCTCATCCGCCCGGGGATGGCGGCCGGATGGATGCTGGTCTTTATCTCCTCGATCAAGGAGGTGGCCGCAACCCTCCTCCTCCGGCCTGCCGGGTTCGACACACTGCCGGTCCGAATTTGGATCGCCACCATCGAAGTCGATTTCGCCGGAGCCGCAGCGACCTCGTTGATACTTATTGCGACCACCGCGCTTCCGCTTTTCCTGATCAAGAGGCTCGACGCCGGCATATCGCAGCTCGACTAAACCCACGTGGTCAGAGGAGAGAGGGAGCAGGAATGAAGGCAGCAGGAACAGGGGCAACGATGACGGAGGTCATCCGACTCGAAGGGGTCAGCAAGTGTTACGGGGGCGGAGGAATCGTTGCGACCCGGGAGATCTCCCTCGTTGTGGCCAAGGGAGAGATCGTGGCGCTCGTGGGGCCAAGCGGCTGCGGCAAGACCACGACCCTGCGGCTGATCGCCGGGTTCGAGGCCCCAGACGGCGGGTCGATCGAGATCGGTGGCCGGATCGTCGCCAACGAGGCGATCTTCGTGCCGCCGGAGCGGCGCGGCGTAGGAATGGTCTTCCAGGACTACGCGCTCTTTCCCCACCTCACGGCCCGGGAGAACGTCGCATTCGGCCTGCGCAACTGGAATGCGGAGCGACGACGGAGGCGAATCGCGGAGGCGCTGGACCTGGTGGGCCTCTCGGAGCTGGAGGGACGATACCCTTACGAACTTTCCGGCGGTCAGCAACAGCGGGTGGCGCTGGCCCGGGCGCTCGCCCCCAGTCCGCAGGTGGTCCTGTTGGATGAGCCGTTCAGCAACCTAGACGCAGACATGCGGGCCCAGATGCGGCAGGACGTCCACCGGATCCTTCACCAAGCCGGCACGACCGCCATCTTCGTCACCCACGACCAGGAAGAGGCATTCATGATCGCCGACCGGGTCGGGGTTCTGAACCAGGGGCGGCTGGAGCAGATCGACCTCCCAGATGTGATTTACCATACTCCAGCCACAAGGTTCATTGCCCGGTTCGTCGGCTCGGCTGATTTCATTCCCGGCCTTGTCCAGAACGAGGGAATCATCACCGAGCTGGGCACATTCCCCAACCAGCAGGGACTCCCCTCGGGGCAGGCGGTTGAGGTTATGATCCGGCCTGACGACATCGAGCTGTTCGCCGATCTGAATGGAGAGGCGACCGTGGTGACACGACACTTTCGCGGCTCGGATAACTTCTACTGCGTACGGTTGCCATCCGGCCGGACGGTCCATAGCAGCCAGGGCTCAACGAAGGTCGTGGAGCCAGGCGCCAGGATCGCGGTGAAAACCGATCCAACCCACGTGGTCTGTTTCTACGAGGACGAGTCAACGCGGTGAATTGTGATCTCTAGAGAGGGGGCCCATTGGGAGCGCTCATGAAGCGATTAGCGTACACCTGCGCATCACTCGCGTTCGTCTTTCTGATTGACACTGCCATTCCGTGCGTCACATCGGCGGCGGAGACGCCGATCGGCAAGCCGAAGACGCTGCGCGGTCTGCGGGTCTCGGCGGCCTATTCGGAGGCTGTAGCGATGGACGAATATTGGGGCGGCCCGCCGCCTCACGAGGCCGACATCCACATCGAGGCCGACATCCATGCGATCAAGGGAAACCGCTACGGGTTCCGCGCGGGCGAATGGATCCCATATCTCAGCATTCACTACACCCTGGAGCTCCTGGGAACCGACAAAAGGCACAGCGCACCGCTCTGGCAGATGATGGCCAAGGACGGCCCGCATTACGGCCTGAATCTCAAGATGCTCGGGCCTGGCAGGTACAGGCTGACCTACCGGATCGGGTCGCCCCAAGAGTGGGGCCTGTCGAGGCACACCGACCCGGACACCGGCGTCGATCCCTGGTGGGAGCCGTTCGAGGTTGAATGGACGTTTCAGTATCCAGCCGCACAAAAACGGCGATGACCGTCTGGAGGGATGATCTGAGAAACAGCTTCTAATCGTTTGAAGGCGTCAACCACAAATTAGAAGGCGACCCCACTGCTCCTTGCTTGGCGGCCGGTGCGGTGGAGTCGCCTGCTGCCGTAGAAAGCCATTCGACCGTTGCCCTCGTGGGGCCGTCTTCTTTTCTGGCCTTCCTGGCAACCAAATTCTAACAACCTCCCTGGAGCAAGTCTAGGGAAAAGGCGGACAACGGCGAAGGAACAGTCCGATGCGGCTGATGACGATCAGGGGCCCTGTACAATTCTTACACCAGAGCTGATGGTCTTGGCCTCGGCGGCGAGGCCCAAGCTCTGAAGAAAGGAGGGTTCGATAGGGATGATTACCAAGTGGATGACGGTTGAGGAGATCCTTCTCTGCTACCCGAAGATGGTCCCGGTCTTCGCCCAGCATGGCTTGGCTTGTCCTGGATGCTCGCTAGCTGCTTTCGACAGCCTTGAGCAGGCGGCAAAGGCTCACGGTGTTGATCTGACTGCCCTCATCCGCGAGCTGAACGACACAGCGGCTGAAGCCTGCCCAACGGGGACCCTCGCCCGGTGACAGTGGCACCGAGCAGTTCGAGAGAGGGGTGAAAGCATGTCCTTCGTCATCTCTGGGCCAAAGCGATTTCTCGTGGTCCTGTTCTACTGCGTGAGACTTCCAAAGCGCGCGCAGCCCGGCCAGACCATCCGCCCCGGAAGCGGACAGAGATCGCCGAGCACGATGCAGTCACCGAGAGACTGGGCGCAGTCCCGCCAATTCCGGCTCTGCAGGCGGATCGGCGATCGAGTGATCGGAATGACCTTGATCATCGCCGACTCCAAGCAACTCGACCTGCTGGGTGAACTGAGCTATCCCGAGCCACACACTCGATGAGGTTCACCGGAGGGGGCAATAGAGGTAAATCCCGGAAGGCTGATCCCCTTTCGATTTGTCTCCTTATCGCGACGATCTTCATCCCGGCCATCGTTAGTGGCGACTCCCTCTGCGAGAAGAGTGAGAGCTACGCGACGGATGCCAGAAGGCCCAGGAGATCCCTTCAGGAGGCTCTCTGGCTCGCCTCGGAGAGCGCCGCAGTCAACGTCTCGGTCACTGGCGCTCTCTGCACAGCGGGAGGCGTCCGACTCTGCCACCAGGTTACGAGCGGTCCTTCCTCCGTCTTCACGTCGGACGGCTCGATCGCTCGGATGGAGCACGGTATGGGAAACCATAAGCGTGAACGAACGCATCGCCTGCGGGGTCGCCGCGCTGTCATGATCAAAGACGGGGGCGGGCAGGAAGGGATCGAGATCGAGTTTACAGACCTCTATCCTGCCTCGGACTAGAACAGGCGCATGGGGAGAAAGGAAGGACCGTAAGGGATGGCGATGAAGGAGTTACGCATCAGGGGGCTTGACCGATGTATTAAAGCTGAGGGGGCAGCCCTGGTTCTCGAGTCCGCGGGGGGTTACGCACTTCACGTCATTCTGACACCCGAGGAGGCCCACCGCATTTCGCACGAACTCCAGATTGGGGGAGGACTCCCCCGCTGCCCGTGTTTCACGAGTTCGATCTATTCGCTTATCACCTGCGTGCTTTCCTACGCTGATGTCGGCGTTGGCTCGATCGTTCTAGACGCACGAGGTGACGATCTGTTGTCGGCGTCTGTTCAAGTTCGGACCGGCGCCGAGGAAACCTCGGTTTCTTGTCACACTGCCGATGCCCTGGCGCTGGCCATCCGTCTACGGGCACCAATCTTCGCCACGGATTCCCTCGACCAGCTTCTCGAGCAGAAGGGAACCGAAGTCGGGAGAGTTCCCCTACCCGACGATGCGGAAGCAACCCCATGGCTGGACAGGGTCAAGCCAGATGACTTCGTCAGGTAAGCCTTACAGTGGAACGAGGAAGCTATCAGGAGGGGATGCCCTATGACTGTACGGGCCCTATCGATCCTCGATGCGCTGGACCCCAGCCGAAGACGGTTCCTCAAGGTGGTGGCCGGAAGCGTTGCCGGAATCTATTGCGGGCTTCTGTCACAGACAGAGGCAAGGAACAGCACCAGGGTGCGCACCCTCACCCTCGGCCGCCTACTTATGGGCACGGTCGTGGAAATCGAGGCGAATCACCCTGACCTCTCAATCGCTAGGGACGCGATCGAGGCCGGCCTTCAGCGAATGGTGGATGTGGATCGCCTGATGAGTACCTTTCGGCCTGACAGCGAGATCAGCCTGGTGAACCGCTTGGCCGCCACACTCGCCGTCCCGGTCGGGGAGGAAGCCTTCAGCGTGCTTTCAGAGGCCAAGGAGATAGCGCAGATGAGTGGCGGGGCATTAGACGTCACCATCCACCCGTTGATGCAACTCTGGCGCCGCACGACGCAGGAAGGCCGACTTCCATCATCGCAAGAGATCGAGGCAACCCTCGGCCTGGTGGCCCATAGTGGCCTTTCTGCTGACCCCAACAACCGCCGCGTTCGGTTACGACACCCCGGGATGGGCATCGATCTGGGGGGGATCGCCAAAGGGTATGCCGTTGACGTCGCAGCGCAGGCCCTCACGCAGTGCGGGGTTTACAGTGGTTTAGTCGATGCGGGGGGCGATCTCCGGGTCGTCGGCCGCAGCCGGGATGGGGGTGTCTGGAGGATTGGCCTGCGGCATCCTCTCGCGCCTTCGAGGCTGTTGCTCTCGGTTCTGGTCGAGGATGAGGCTGCGGCGACATCCGGAAATTACTTTCGCTACTTCACCATTGGCGGGCTGCGTTACGGCCACCTGTTACACCCTCGAACCGGAACGCCTGCGGAGAGCGCATTGAGCGCGACCATCATCGCAAAGAGCGCGATGCGCGCCGACGGCCTGGCGACCGCCGCCATGATCCACGGGGCAGGCGCGATGGCGTTCATACAATCGGTGAGCGGGGTCGAAGGGATCGTGGTCCACCCTCTCGCTCGCC
>JACPQX010000100.1 GCA_016190255.1 Candidatus Methylomirabilis oxygeniifera
AACGCGACGCAGCGGCGAACCTGCTGTGGTCGGCGGAGGTATTCTTGACCTCGCTGGACCTCGAACGAGTCGCGCTCGACAAGGCGCGAGCACGGCGGGAAGCGCGCGAGGCGGCCACTCGTGACAGAAAGGCGGCCTGACCATGAAGCGAGATAAGGCGGTCACAACAAAACAGCTTGACCCGGAGCCTGTCCACTACGGCGCTCCACGGGATGTTGAGGATCAACTCTCGTTTGCCCTCGCATCGGTCCGCGTGGTCACGGGATTCCTGGGGGCCTCGCGGTATGGAACGTGCGAGGATGACCAAGAGACCGAGGCGGCGGGGCTAGTGCTGTTCCGGGCGCTGGAGTTTCTTGACGAGCTCGACTTCTCAACTGTCACGATCAAGCCACCGACGCCCGAAGAGGAGGACTGAGATGGGCGCGAGAGTAAAGAAAAGAGGTCTGTCCTGGACCGTCTATAGCTCGTTCGAGGGCAAACGCAAAGCACGGGCATGTAAGACTAGGGATGAGGCGGAGCGGATCGCCAAGGAGATCCGCCTTACGCAGCTCCGGGGCAGCTTTGGGCTCTCGGCCCCCGAGCAGCAACACGTCACCACATTTCAGCAGGCCGCCGAGGAGTGGCTTGAGCGCTATGTGAGACGGAACTGCGAGCGCTCAACGCAAGAGGGGTATGCCCGGATGCTGCATCAGCAGGTCTTCCCGATCTTCGGGCACACACCGACCCATGAGGTCAGCCGGAGAGATATTGAAGCCTTAGCCAACCGCATGAGCGACGGGGGGTTGAGCAAAGGCACCATCAAAATATGCCTGGCCGTAATCTCCGGCATCTACAACGACCTGATCGAACACGGTGAAGCGGTGACCAATCCCGCCGCCCGCCCCGGCAAAATTCTCCGGGATAAAGTCGATAAACGACTCGCACGGGTCCCCTTGACTCCCGACGAGGTGCGCCGACTCCTGGACGCCGCGCGAGCGCTCGACCAGGAGCGGGCCGGGCGCCACGGGACAGAGGTCTCGCGCTATCTGTTGCTGTTGACCTTGCTCTTAACGGGCCTTCGCGTCGGGGAACTGATGGGGCTTCAATGGCGAGATCTGGATCTTTCCAGCGGGGTGCTTGAGGTGCGGCGGCAACGGACTCGGGGACAGAACTCGCCACCAAAAAACCATCGCATGAAGCGTGAGGATCTCGCGCGGCCCTTGTGGGAGGCCTTGAAGGCGGCGATGGAGAACCGACGCGCGGAACTCGCCTACCAGGGGCGCGACCTGGACCTGGAGGAAAACATCTTTCGGAACCGGGTCGGGCGCCCGTTCGATGCGCCGTCTGTGCGCCGGCTCCTGCACGCGTCTGTCGCGCGGGCGGGGCTTCGGCACATGACCCCGCACCTGATGCGGCACACGTTCTGCGGACAGGCCTTGACCACCGGCGCACCCGCCGCCTACGTCAAAGAAATGGCGGGCCACGCCTCGATTCAATTGACGGTCGATACCTACGGCCATTTGACCCCTGGGGCGAACCGGGGCGCTATGGATCGCCTTGCCGAGTCATGGGGTGTCGGTTCTGCTACCATCACCACAGCAACACCGTCGGGCTGAGCCCTTTAGAATCAGACGATGATGCCTTGCTATTTCTTGGGGAATGAGTACTTCAAGGTAGGAAGATACGGAGAGACGATAGAGGTGATTCGAAGGTATTTGACCCTTGCTGAGGATGAGGGGGCGGCCTACCGAACCCTTGCGAAGGCCCTGGAACAAACCGGGGATATTTCAGGCGCGCGAATTGCCTACCAGCAGGGGAGAGAGACAGCCATCCGGCACGGACACCCCGGGATGGCGGCGGAATTCGAAGCGGCGCTCAAAGAACTTGCGTGATACGACTCGACCAGCTTCTTCCTGGCCCGCCTCGCTTACTCGTAGACCTCCTTCAGCTTCTTCAGGATCGCCTTGCCCCGGACCACTACCTCGTCCCGCTGGTTCGTGCAGTGCAAACCGACCGTCAGGATCCCCCGCTCGTCGAGCTCCTCGATGACGCCGGTCGCGGTGATCCGGTCCCCCGCCCGGACCGGGGCGGTGAATTCCATCTCCTGCCGGAGGTAGACGCACCAGGGGCACAGCTCGGCGAGCACGCCGGAAAAGAGGCTCGCGGTGTGGAATCCGTGGGCGATCCGTCCCTTGAAGCGGGTCTTCTGGGCGAGCGCCTCGTTGAAGTGCAGCGGATTGAAGTCGTTGGAGAGGAAGCCGAAGTACAGGGTCCCGGCATCGTTTATCGTCTTCGTATGCGCGAGCGTCTTTCCAACGTACAGGTCGGCCGCCGTGGGGACCCTGGTCCCTTTGCCATAGCCATTCAGCTCGATGCCGTACAGGGATGCGAGGAACCGCGCGAAGGCCTCCGGGGTTTCTCGCTGTAAGTCGAGGACGCCGCTCATCACCTTCTCGAGCAGGAGCATCGGACCGAACGCCCAGTTGGACCACGCTTCAGTGACCTGTCTCATCCAGCCCCTCCTCTGGGTTCGAACGACAACCGCCGCTATTGACCCAATGAGTACGCGGACACGCCGCGCGGAGTCTATGCGGGGAGGCCCCTCACGTCAAGAGAAAAGTGAGGATGCCCAACCGCCAGGCGATCTCAGAACTCGGCCGCGACCAGCGTCTCTGTCGCCTGGACCCCTTGGATCCCACGAATCTGGCCGATCACCATTCGAGAGAGAGCCGGGATGGTCTTCGACTCCACTTGAACGATCGCGTCCCATCGGCCGAACACCGTGATCACGTCCTTCACCCCCGGGATCACGCGCATCTGAGACATGGCGTTCGATTCCAATCCAGGAATCAGTCGAACCAGGATATAGGCATTCACCATCGGCGACCTCTCGACCTCACGGTCCCTCAACCTTGCCTGAGCTGGGTGGCCGTTGCCGTCCGGACATACCCAAGGGTCCGCATCAGCTTCTCTCCCTCGCCAGATTTGAGGAAATTCATCAGATAGTCACTGAGGGTTCGGGCCATTTCCGGGGAAAGATACGGCGGGTGACCCGACGCGCACCAGATCGTGATCTTGTGGTAGAGACTCTGGACATCTCCTTCCATGGCTCCTCCCTCTCCCTTCTAGGTATCTGGACCTCTTAGCTCTTCCTCGCCGCGGACTCCACGATGGCCTGCAACTTGCCGATGAAGGCGACGTACTGCTCGCGGGTCTCCTGGCTCACCTGCTCGCCGCGCGCCCAGAGATCGTTGACGGCATCGACGTAGCTCTTCAGGGCCTCGGCCCCGACCTCGAGCGCCTTCTGCGATCCCTCGACGTACCCGGCGATCACTTTCTGAGCTGCCGCCACCGGGTCCTTCGGGAGCTCACTCCACAGAGCGACCTGCTCCTTCACCAGGGTGTTGGCGGTGGCGGCGGCATCGGCAAGCCGGCCGCGCAACTCCTCGGCGTACTTGAGACTATCCTTCGCATTCACCGAGCCCAGCTCGAATGCGCTCTCCAGCACCTTCTTCCCCTGGGCCTGGGAGATGGCGACCCCTTCGAGCGCCAGGGAAACTCCCTCGGACCACAATTGCTGGATGGGCGCGCCAACCCCCTGGATGTCTGCTACCTGTGTCATCTGTCTTCCCTCCTCCTTTTATGCCCGACGGTATCTAGCTCTCGCGAACCATTCGGAGAACCCCATGGGCGTTCATCGGTCTAAAAGGAGGATAACGCATTGCAGCATTCTTGTCAAGCTCTTTTTAATGCACTGCATTATATTTTTCTAAGTATCTATTACAAAAGCACTAAGTAGGGTGTCATTGCGAGGGAACGAAGTGACCGAAGCAATCTGAAATGGCGGGATTGCTTCGCTTCGCTCGCAATGACCGTGTAACGACATTTGATGCGTTTGTATTAGTAATAATGGTGATATTGGTGCTCTATTCCTCCACGAGATCTATCCACCGCTGAGGGCACAGACGACCTGGATCTCATCGTCACCGCCCAGTGCAACAGCCAGGTCCCGCACCTGCTGCTGATTGATGAAGATCTTGATATGTTCGCGGATTCCGTCTTGCTCGTCGATAATGCGAAATCGGAATCCCGGATAGCGACGATCCAGGTCAGTCAATGCCTCACCCAGCGTCGAGCCCTCTGCATCCACCTGAGCCCTCTTTCCGGTATAGGCTCGAAGGGGGGTGGGCACGAACACCCTCATCGCGAAAGCTCAGCGACTTCCACTGAGTATATTTCAGGAAGGTGGCTGGCCAGGCAGGTCCATTTCTCCCCTTCATTTCGACTGCCCCAGATCTCGCCGCTGGTCGTCCCGAAGTATATCCCGACAGGCTCGTGAGTGTCGGCGGCCATGGCCTGGCGCTTCACCGTGAACCACGCCTGGCTTTTTGGCAGACCCGCGTCTTGACGCATCCACGTCCTGCCGGCATTCCGGGTCACGTAGGCCGCGGGCTTGCCGTCGGGGCTCACGCGCGGCCACACCGTGGTACCATCCATGGGGAACACCCACGCGGTATCGGGGTCCCTGGGATGGAGGACCAATGGGAAGCCGATGTCTCCCACCCGCTTGGGCATGTTGTCGCCGATCCGCACCCAGCGCCCCTCGGGGCGTTCCATGCGATAGAGTCCACAGTGATTCTGATGGTAGAGGCGGTCCGGCATGAGCGGGTGCAGCCGGACGCAATGTGGATCGTGGCCGTATTCCGGGTCCGGAGTCGGAATGAAATCCGCTCGGCACCCTTTGTTCAATGGCTTCCAATCTGCTCCCCCGTCGAGGCTCTCGAAGAAGCCGCCGGCCGAGATGCCGAGGTAGATGTGGTTCGGGTCGCGGGGGTCGATGAGGATGGAATGGAGCGTCGCGCCATCTGGAGGGCCCTGTTGCCCTTCGCCCACCCAGGAGGAGCGCATCGGGTGCTGGTTGAATCCAGCGACCCCTTCCCAGGTCACCCCGCCATCATCCGACCGGAACAAGCCGGGCGGAGACGACCCCGCGTACCAGATGCCCTTTTCGCTCGGGTGTCCCGGACTAAGCCAGAAGACGTGATCGACGACGAGCCCCTTCTGCCCCTCGGCTGCTCGAGGGAACGCCGGGGGTCTCCGCGCCTCTTTCCAGTTCTTGCCGATGTCGGTGGAGCGGAATATCGTGGGGCCCAGGTGGCCCGTGCGTACCGCCATCAGCATCGTTCGCCCATCCCTGGGGTCCAGCACGAGATGGTGGACGATGTTGCCGAGCAGTATCGGCGCAGAGAGTTTCCAAGTGCGACGCGATTTGTCTCCGCGCAAGATGAACGCCCCCTTTCTGGAGCCTATGAGCAAGGCCACCGGGCCAGTCTTGGCAGTGCGGCTGGAATCGAGCTTCCTGTTCATCTTCATCTGTTTCATCGGTCACAATACCTCATGCGCCCGCGGCACACCCTTCAACAGGGCTCAGGCTGCGCACTGAGCCTGCCGAAGTGGCAGGCCCGTGGGCGTGAAAGTCCGTGAGCAGACTATCCGCTTCGAGCAGGCGCAAAAGAAGAAGGCGCCACGGCGTCATACAGGTTCCGCCGAAGGCGCCTCCATTGGGTGACAGAAGTTGAGGGGCCCTATAAACCGGTCGGGGCTTTGTACTCGCCGAAGACCTCTCGAAGAACACCACAGATCTCGCCTACCGTCCCGTAGGCTTTGACCGCCTGAAGGATCGGAGGTAGCAAATTGTCTTCGCCGAGGGCCACCTCACGCAGGCGCGCGAGAGCAGCCTGCACGGGACGGTTGTCCCGCTCACGACGGAGCGCCTCCAAGCCTCTCACCTGGGCATTCTCTGCTTCAGGGTCGGTTCGATAGAGCTGCAAGGGCTGCGGTCTGCCCTCGTCCTGGAAGCGGTTGACCCCAACGACGACGCGAGTGCCGGATTCCACCTCCTGCTGGTGCGCGTAGGCCTCTTCCTGGATCGCCTGCTGCATGTAGCCGCGCTCGATTGCCTCGACCGCGCCGCCGGTCGCCTCGATCGCTTCAAGCTCCTCAGTTGCCCGCCGCTCGAGCTCATCGGTGAGGGCCTCGACGTAATAGGAACCGGCCATCGGGTCCACTGTGTCCGCCGCACCGCTCTCATAGGCGATGATCTGCTGGGTCCGAAGCGCGATCCGCTGGGCCTGCTCCGTCGGAAGCGCCAGCGCCTCGTCGAAGCAGGAGAGCGCCATCGACTGCACGCCGCCCAAGACCGCCGCCAGGGCCTGGATCGCGGCCCGGATGATGTTGTTCTCCGGCTGCTGCGCCATCAGCGTGGAGCCGCCGGTTTGGGTGTGAGTCCGAAGCATCCAAGATCGGGGATCCTTCGCGCCGAACCGCTCCCGCATGATCTTGGCCCACATCCGGCGAAGGGTGCGATACTTGGCGATCTCTTCGAAGAAGTGGTTATGCGTGTTAAAGATCCAGGAGATCCTTGGCGCGAAGGCATCCACAGCCAAGCCGCGGCGCTGGGCCGCCTCGACGTACGCGATAGCGTTTGCGAAGGTGAAGGCGATCTCCTTCACGGCCGATGCGCCGGCCTCTCGCATGTGGTATCCGCTGATGCTGATCGGATTCCAGCGGGGGACCTGGTCGGCGCAATAGGCGATCAGGTCGGCGGCCAATCGGAGGGAAGGCCGCGGCGGGAAGATGTGGGTTCCGCGCGCCACGTACTCTTTCAGGACGTCGTTCTGGACTGTCCCGGCGATCTTCGAGAGCGGCACCCCCTGCTTCTCCGCCACCGCAACGTATAGGGCCAGCAAGACCGAGGCCGGCGCGTTGATCGTCATCGAGGTGGTGACTCGTTCCAGCGGGATGCCGTCGAACAATACCTCCATGTCGCGCAAGGAGTCGATCGCGACCCCGACCTGTCCGACCTCCCCAGCGGCCAGCGGATGATCGGAGTCAAGCCCCATCTGCGTCGGTAGGTCGAAGGCGACCGAGAGGCCGGTCTGTCCTTCCTTCAGGAGGTACCGAAATCGCTCGTTCGATTCTTTCGCGGTCCCGATCCCGGCGTACTGCCGCATCGTCCAGAACTGCCCCCGATACATCGTCGGGTAAATCCCCCTCGTGTACGGGTACTGGCCGGGAAAGCCGACTGCCTCGAGATGGTCTCTGCCCTCGGCGTCCTCGGGAGTATAGAGCCGCTTCACCGGAAGACCCGATGGGGTGGTGAATTCCGGCACCCGCTCCTTCGCCCGCTCAAGGGTGGGCTTGAGCGTCTCCTCCTCCCATGCTTTCCTTGCGTCTTGCAACTTCTTTACGTCCATCTCATTCCCCATCAAGAGACAGGGTTTAGCGTATAGGGTCTAGGGTAAGAACAATGCAAGGCAGCCTTTCCTCAAACCCTATACCTTAGTACTCTGATTCGTAATTACGGTGACGTATCCTTCGGGAGAACCGAATGCCGTTCATCCTGAGGAGGCCCATAGGGCCGTCTCGAAGGGCGAATGGATTCGTAAGCGTATTTATGAAATGCTGCACTTAGACGCTCTACCCTAGCCCCTTGACCCTAAACCCTACACCCTATACCCTGCTCTTTAGCCTTCGAGCAGTCGCTTCGCAATCACCTCTCGCTGGATCTCGCTCGTTCCCTCAAAGATACGGAAGACCCGGGCGTCGCGCCAGTAACGCTGGACTGGAAACTCCTGGGAGTAGCCGTAGCCGCCAAAGACTTGCATTGCCTCGGACGTGACTCGCTCGGCCATTTCGGCGGCGAACACCTTCGCCATCCCGGCCTCCAGATCGCAGCGCGCGCCACGGTCTTTCATCTCGCAGGCGTAGTAGGTCAGGCGCCTTGCCGCCTCGATCTCTGTGGCCATGTCGGCAAGCTTGTGGCGAATCGCCTGGAAGGAGGCGATCGGCTGACCGAACTGCACGCGCTCTTTGGAATATTTGAGCGCAGCCTCAAAAGCGGCCTGCGCGACACCGACCGCTCTCGCCGCCGTCTGGATCCTGGCCGACTCGTAGGTGGCCATCAACTGATAGAACCCTTTGTTCTCGACGCCGCCGATCAGGTTCTTGGCCGGCACAGGACAGTCCTGAAGGCTGAGCGAAAAGGAGCGCATGCCGTGATAGCCGATCGTCTTAATCGGCTCGCCCGAGATGACCGGAGGGTCGAACCCGTCCCCCGGCTCCTTCTCCACCAAGAGGATGCTCAGTCCCTTGTGTCGTTTGGCCGGCTCCGGGTCGGTCCTGGCCATGAGGGTCAGGATATGCGCGCGATTGGCGAAGGTACACCAGGTCTTGGCGCCGCTGATCAGGTAGGCCTCGCCGTCCTTCCTCGCGCGCGTCTTGATCGAGGCGGTGTCGGAGCCGGCGTCCGGCTCGGTGAACGCCGCCGCCGTCAGGATCTCCCCGGAGGCGATCTTGGGCAGGAAACGCCGCTTTTGCTCCTCGGTTCCATGGGCCAGCAGCAGCGTCCCGGTGATCAGGTTCCGGGTCGCGACAGAGCCGACGCTCAACCACCCACGGGACAATTCCTCCGTGACGATCGCCATACTCACATAGTCCATCCCGGCTCCGCCGTACTCGGGCGGGAAAATCAAGCCGAAATAGCCCAGATCCCCCATCTTTTTGATGAGGCCGGCGGGAATCTCCTTGTTGGCCTGATCGTATGGATCAGCGATGGGAACGACTTCCTCTTCTGTGAACTGGCGGACCGCCCGCCGTACCTCTTCATGCTCGGCTGACAGTGAAGACATCGTGACGGCTCCAAGATCAGTGGGGAATCGAATCGCCCCGCCACTCTTCACCGGTGGCAACGGGCGAGTCCCCTTACAACACGACCGCGAACTTGCGCGTCTCCTCCAGATTTCGCAGCCCCGTCGCCGGGGTATTGACGAGCAAGGCCATATTACCCGGGGGATGCTGGTTCTTCCACATCAGGTCATGAGCCTTCGGGATTGCGTCGAACTCGAACACCTCGGACATGCACGGGAGCACCCGTCCGTCCATCACCGAGTGATTCGCGGCATCGGCCTGCATCAGCGTGGCAAAGTGGCTTCCCTGAAGCCTCTTCTGCCGCATCCAGACATACGCGGCATCGAAGGTCAGGTTGAACCCCGTCGTCCCGGCACAGAACACAACCATGCCCCCTCGTCGGCAGACGTAGGCGCTGACGGGAAACGTCTGCTCGCCAGGATGCTCGAAGACGATGTCGGGATCGATGCCCTTCCCCGTGATCTCCCAGATCGCCTTCCCGAATCGCTGGACCTCCTTCAGGTAGGCACTATAGGCGGCACGGTCCTTGGTGGACGGAAGCTGTCCCCAGCAGTTGAACTTCGTCCGGTTGATGTACGCCTTCGCGCCGATCTCCAGGCACCATTTTCCCCGCTCTTCCGTGGAGACCACCGCGATGGCGTTGGCGCCCGCCGCCTTGATGAGCTGGACCGCCATCGAGCCTAGCCCGCCGGACCCGCCCCAGACCAGGACGTTCATGGCCGGCTGCAGCGTGTGAGGCGGGTGGCCGTATAACATGCGGAAGGCGGTGGCCAGAACCAGCATGTAGCACCCGGCCTGCTCCCAACTCAGATGTTTCGGCTTGATAACCAACTGCTGGGCCTGAACTCTGGTAAACTGCGCGAATGCCCCGTCGGGGGTCTCGTACCCCCAGATCTTCTGTTCTTGACAGAGCATCGGGTCGCCGCCATTACAGCGGTGGCATTGTCCACAGGTATGGTTACAATGGACGACGACCTCATCGCCGACCTTCCATCGCGTCACTGCGCTGCCGACCTTCCAGACGATACCCGACGCGTCGCTCCCGGCGATGTGGTAGGGACGTTTGTGCACGTCAATCGGGGACAGTGGGTGCCCCAGTCCAGCCCAGACCCCGTTGTAATTGACCCCGGCGGCCATGACCATCACCAGCACTTCATCGGGGGCGATCTCCGGCACGTCCACGATCTCCCGTTGGTAGGATTCCAAGGGCGGGCCATGCCGCTCCTTCCGAATCACCCAGGCATGCATCTTCTTCGGCACAACGCCCACATCAGGGATTTGCCCCAGCTCACAGAGCTCCGGCGCTGTCATCGATGACTCTCCACCTTCATACAGCAGATTCAGCGTTCAGTTACTGTGGGAGTGGCCGCTCCGCACTCGCTCCTGTGTCATCAAGAATGCGAACAGCGGTCGTCTGTTTCTCGCCACCAGGCCAAGGTGGGAGGCATCGGCCTGGCACAAACACTGTTTGGACCGGGCCGACTCGCCGCGTCACCCATAACAGCAGGGCCATGCACGGAAGTAACCGATCGTGAATCCAAGAAGGATTCGCCTCGCGCCAGCCCGAATGTCTGCGAGACGCCCTGCCATCAGCGATTTGTAATTGTATATGTCTGTACCAGAATAGAAACGCGGTGTCAATATATTGTCACGATAGAATGAACTGAGCCAACCGTCTTGATCCCGGCGGAAAAAAGGCCACGGGCATAGCCCATGGCTCGAACGTCAAGAGACCGCGCGGCGCGATCAGTATGACGCGCCAGCAGATGAACTCTCAGTCAGGGATCGAAATGGGATGCCGACGCGAGGCCCTCTCTGGTGCCCGGCGATCAGCCACTCCTCACCGGGCTTTCGGCTTCGGCGCGCCGAGCTCTCCCGCCTCCTCGCCCTCGAGCTTCACCTGCATCTTCTTTACTAACCGCTCGTAGGAAGAAGTTCGGATGATCTTACTGAACTGGGTTCGGTAGTTGTTGACCAGGCTCACACCCTCCACGACGACGTCATAGACCTCCCAGCTCGAGTCGTTCTTCTGAAGACGATACATGATGGGGATTTCCTGGTTTTTCTTCGTGACGATCTTGCTCCGGACCTCGGAATACTCCCCATCAACTGATTCCCCCATATAGACGACCTGCTCACCAGTGTAGCCATCAACCCTGTCAATGTAGGCCCGCTCCAGGAGGTCAGTGAAGAGGTGGACGAACTCCGTCCGTTCCTGTGGGGTTCGCTCGCTCCAATATCGGCCCAGGGCGCGTTTGGACATCTCGGTAAACCCGAACCGCTGCAACACCACCTCGCGGATCTTGGCTCGACGCTCCTGGAGCTTCTTCTCACCTTTGAGAGCCGGATCGGCCAGGATCTTCAAGACCCGGTCAACGGTCCCTTTGACCTGATCAGTCGCGGGACCGGCAAGACTCTCCGCCGGAGCCCACAACATCATGGAGGCTGCCGCCACCAGCGCGAGCGCTCTCCGTGTGCGTCTCATGTCGCCGTCCCTCTCGCTCACCTCATCTCCTCCTTCACGTCACGACCCGTGGCATGCTCTATGTTCGCCAGGGCAAGGTTATAGTTGTACATAGCCTTGAAGTTCTCTGCCCGGAGCTTCGCATACGCTTGGACGGCTTCGCCCAGATCTCTGGCATCCCCGACGCCGAGGTCGAAGTTCGCCTTGGCGGCCACCAGCCATTTCCGCGCGTTTCGCCATCCCTCTTCCGTCGCCCGCATGCTCTCCTTGGCCTCGGCAAACTCTCGATGCGCCTTCCGCACCTGCAGTGGAATCCCTTGCTCCGCAAACTGCTTCGTCTCCCGGACCCTCAGATGCTCGGCTTGGGCCGCGCGAATCTTTCCCCTGGTGATCCCAAAGTCGAAGTTATACCTGAGTCCGAGGACGACCGCGACAAACCGATCATTCAGCGGGTCGTAGGCGAAGGGATTCTGCTGGCGGGTTCGGTTGCCCGCCTGCGCGTAATAGCCATTCACGCCCAGGAAAAACTGCGGATACAAGTTGCTCTCCTCTGCCTGGACCAGCGCCTCTGTTGCTTTCAGGCCGGCCCGAACCTGGTTCATCTCTGGTCTCAGGTCCAGGGCAGTGCCGATCGCTTGCTCCTCAGGCTCCGCCTGCCTCGGAGCGGCGTCCAACCCTTTGGCATCAAGCTCCATCGGCTCGCCGGGATCGAGGCCCGCGAAGGTCCGGAGTGCGGTCGTGGCGAGATCGAACCCCTTCTGCGTCTCGTTTCGGTTCCTCCGCGCTTCGCCCCGGAATGCCTTCAATTTGAACAGGTCCACCTCATCCACGCCCGGGGCGTCAGCCTTGAGCTGCCGTTCCGTCTTCCCGACCGCCTTGTCGAGATCCTCTGATATCTCATCGATCAGAGCAAGCAGATCACTTGCCAGAAGCCTCCCGTAGTACAGCTCCTTGATCCGAAGGATCACGTCGGAGGCCTTCTCCTCGACCTTTGCTCTATCGACCCTCACC
This sequence comes from Candidatus Methylomirabilis oxygeniifera, assembly GCA_016190255.1. GTDB lineage: Bacteria > Methylomirabilota > Methylomirabilia > Methylomirabilales > Methylomirabilaceae > Methylomirabilis > Methylomirabilis oxyfera_C. The sequence goes on from JACPQX010000100.1 coordinate 12,164, forward strand.
CCCGCATCGGCAGCCTCACGAAAACCGCTGATCTTTCCAAACGTGTACAAGGGCTGCACGAGCGTCATCTCGACGATCTCGAACACATTGCTGACGGTGGGGCTGTCCTTCCGGTCAGGCGAGTCCACAACGGTGCCGCGAGCCCGAGATGACGGGCCCACCACTGCGGTCAATTCGATCTGGGGGTAGCGCGCGGCGTCCGCCTGATCTCTCTTGGCCATCGCCACCTCGGCTCCCCTCTGGAACTGGCGGATCTCCGGACTGATCGCGAGGGTTCGCTGAATCAGATCCTTGAGCGTATAGGCTTGTTTTGCGGCCGGGGCCACCTGCGCCCACGCCATGCGCGGAATAAGGGCCACCACCATGACAGCCACACCCGCTGCGACCCACATCGGCCGGCTCATTCTGGCCGTATCCCCCATGTGCTTCTCCTTTCAACAGGCAGCAATAGTCCGAGGTCGGGTCAGTTGCTCCTTGCACCGTCTACAGCTTGCCGAAGATATAATTCGAGATGAGCTGCTCCATGTCCACGGGATCCTCGGTGTCCCGTAACCTGCCGCCCGGCTGGACCAGCTTGTCGGAGGCCCCCGGCGTGATCTTGACGTACTTCTCACCGATGAGCCCTTTGCTTCGGATCGACACGATCGCGTCGGCTTGAAGCTTGACGCCGGGATCGATGCTCATCGCCAGCACGGCCCGATAGTCTTTCAGGCTGATCCCTCTGACGCGACCGACCTCAACGCCGGCGATTTCAACCACCGCCCCATTTCTCAACCCGGCGATCGAGTCGAACTCGGCCAGCACAGTGTAGCCGCGGCCGCCGATCACCTCCAGCTTTCCGAGCTTGATCGCCAGGGTGGCCAGGCTGATGATTCCCACCACCACGAATAGGCCAACCAGCGTTTCCATGGTGAATCGCTTCATCGGTTTCGCTCCCCGTGTTGATCCGCCGAGAACGCTCCCATATAGTGAGCTCGACGAAAAGCCCTACTTCGAGTGGATCGGGCCGTCGCTGGCGCCCGTGATAAACTGTCTGACGACGGGGTTCGCGGAGGCCATGATGAGCTCCGGACTTCCATGCTCCACAATGACCCCCTCGTGCAGCATCGCCACTGTTTGGGCGATATCGAAGATTTCCGGAATCTCGTGGCTGATCACGACCGCTGTGAATCCGAAACTCTTGTGGGCGTCGAAGATCAGGCGGTGGATGGAGTTGAGCAATATCGGATCGAGGCCGGTGGTCGGCTCGTCGAACAGGATGATCTTGGGATCCTGGACCAAGGCTCTGGCCAGGGCGACCCGCTTCTTCATCCCCCCGCTGACTTCTGCCGGATATTTCTTGCCTATATCGGCCAACCCCACGGCCTCGAGTCGCTGATTCGCACGCTTGGCGATCTCGGCTTCTGGCAACCGTGTTTTCTCTCGGAGCGGGAAGGCAACGTTGTCAAAGACCGTCATCGAGTCGAACAACGCACCACCCTGGAACAGGACCCCGAACTTTTCCCGCACCTGATCCAGTGCCTTCCCCCGAAGCCTGCCGAGCTCTTCTCCATCGACTAGCACCTGTCCGGAGTCCGGGCGTATAAGAGCGACGAGATGCTTGAGCAGCACGCTCTTGCCGCTTCCGCTCCGTCCAATGATCGCCGTAATCTGCCCGTGGGGGATGGTCAGGTTCACCCCTCTGAGCACCTGCTGCCGCCCGAAACTCTTATGGAGATTGACAATCTCGATCATCTGCCTAATGCTCCGCCGACTACTTCGCCCTAACTTTGGTAGGGCATAGTGCCGGGCCAAGTAACGAGCATAGCGAGGCGCTGGCCGCTTGCGCGACCGAGGCGTACGTCTCCAGGTACGTCGTCCCGGTCCGGGAGCCCGTCCCGGGATCTCGGACAGGGAGCGCCCAGGGGCCAGCAACGCCGCTAGGCGAAGTTAATTGAAACGGCACTAGAACAAGAACCAGGTCATGAAGTAGTCCCAGACCAGCACCAAGACCGACGAGAGGACGACCGCCTCAGTCGTCGCCTTCCCGACCCCCTCGGCCCCGTACCCCGTGTAGTATCCCTTGTAGGTGCAGACCCACGTCACAATGACCCCGAAGCTCAGCGACTTGAGGAAACCGCCGTTGATGTCGGCCATCTCCACCGCGTTCCGCATCTCGGAGAAGTAGATCCCCGAACTGAGGCCAAGCAGCTTGACACCGACAAGATACCCGCCGTAGATGCCGACGACGTCGAAGATGGCCGTGAGGAGCGGAAGCGCGACCAGCCCCGCAATCACCCTGGGAACAACCAAGTACTTCATCGGGTTCACTGCCATGGCCCTGAGCGCATCGATCTGCTCGGTGATCCGCATGATGCCGATCTCCGCGGCAGTGGCCGATCCGGCCCGCGCCGTCACCATGAGGGCGGCCATGACCGGCCCCAACTCACGGATCAGGCTGAGGGCCACCGCCGTACCGAGAAGGCCCTCGGATCCAAACTTCCGCAGCGTATAGTACCCTTGAAGCCCCAGGACCATCCCGGTGAAGAGGGCTGTGAGGAGGATAACCGAGACCGACTTGACCCCAATGAAGTGAATCTGGCGGACGATGCGTCTCGGCTTCAGCGGCGGCAGGAACGCCCAAAAACAGGCGGAACCCAAAAAGACGGTCATTCGGCCCATGCTTTGGAGCTGCGCCAGGGCCGCGTGCCCGATGGCCTCCAGAGGGTTAGCCATCACAGCCACCAAGGGATTGCCACCGGGTGGTTGTCGAGTGAGCTGACATTTTTTTAGGATTACATATGCTCCACACGTTGTCAATCCTTTCTTGCCCCTTTTCGGGGCCAAATCTTGGTATGTCCCGGAGCCTTGGGACGGCCGAACTCAGCCTAGAATCATTGAGTGAGCATCCCGCAGGTGTACAATTGGAGACGGAAAATCCTTGCGCCGGAGTCGCACCCACACTAGAATATCGTCAGGTTGCGACCATGAGGTCATCTGACCACAACATGAATCGACGAAAACGAGAGGAGGGAGCGAAGACGAACACGACCATATCCTCAAGAGGATCGGGCTTCGAGGCGCTGCGATCGCCTTATCAGATATGGCCGGTGATTCTCGGTCTCGCCGCATTGATACTGGTGCTTGTCTCGATCGCGGTTGCGGCGACCTCCGTCGCCCAGCCGGCCCAGATGCCCCTGGTCATCAACGGAAAGTTGAACGGTGACGGGGTTCCAGTCGGCTGGGAGCTGGAGGCCTTCCACAACCACCATCAGATCAGGCTGGAGCCGCTCGAGAACGGCCGCTTCGGCATCCGCCTGGTGAGCGATGGGAGCTCCTTTGGGCTCTACAAGACGGTTGACTTGGACCTGAACGAATTCCCGATCTTGAGCTGGAAATGGAAGGTTGATCGACTTCCTCCAGCGGGCGATATCCGCGAAAAGAGCAAGGACGACCAAGCCGCCCAAGTCTACATCGTTTTTCCAAACAAGATTTTCAAATTCCGCAGCCCAACGATCGGGTACATCTGGGACAGTAACGCTCCCGCAGGGACTATCGCCGACGGCCACTCGGTCATGACGCCGATCAAGGTCGTGGTCCTGCGGAGTGGAAAGCAGCGACTGGGCGAGTGGATTCAGGAGCGTCGAAACGTCGCCCAGGACTACCAGCAGCTTTTCGGCAAGAATGCACTTTCCAAGGTGGGACGCGTGGCGATCTGGATCAATACTCAGCACACCAAATCGACCGCCGAGGCGACATTCGCCGATCTTCAGTTCCTCCGCGCCAATTGACCGTCTCCCACCCGTGATCCCAGAGTCGGGCTAGAGTGCCGCCCGGATCTTCTCTCCTGTCGCCCGGATCTTCTCCGGGTCGCCCTTGATCAGCTTCCAATCAAACCCCTTCCCGTCGCCGCCCCAGCGTGGGATCAGGTGCAGGTGAAGGTGCGCGACCGACTGGAACGCGGCGGCGCCGTTCGCCTGCAAGACGTTCAGCCCATCAGGCCGTAGCGCCGTTCGCAAGGCCAGCGCGATCCGCTTCGCGACCACAGCCGCCCAACCCAGATCGTCCTCTGCGATCTCATACAGTGTCGCCGCGTGCGCCTTCGGGATCACCAGGAGATGCCCGTCGTTGAGAGGATTGATGTCCATGATCGCGAAGGTCCGCTCGTCGTCATAGATCTTCACCGATGGAATCCGACCATCCCGAATCTTACAAAACACGCAGTCCATCATCTCCTCCTCTTTGCCTCACATCCGACACCCCTATGCTCAACATGACGTTTGGCGCCCACCAATCAACGTAGCACTACAGCAGTTGCTTGACAACTTCTCTTCGATCGGCCGAAGGGTGCGGGGCGGAGGGCTGCGATCTGAAATAGTATCAACGGAGCGGATGCCCGAAGGGGCGGGGTAGAACTCAATACCTAGCTATATCAAGAGAATACGAACCGACAGAGCTCGCCAAGGGTAACCGAAGTAAAACCTTCCCCCCCTTGCGTGTAACATCTACAAACAAGACACCTGCCGCCTTCGGCAAATCGCTCCGCCAATCTTAATAAATCTCGATACTTACCCCTACCTTAGTTCGTTTGGCATGGCGTATGCCCTTACACCTCTACGGTCGCCATAAAAGCACGCCTCTAATAGTTCAACCTTCTAGATTCTTACTACTTGCTCCCAGCCGCTCCCTCCTTCAAGCTTCCTATCCCTGGACCGGGAAACGGCGATCGGGAAGCCCCAGGAAGGAGGTGAAGCGCCGAAGAAACAAGAAAGGTCGCGATTCCTGACGGTAGTGGTCAAACAATGTCGAACGTCGGTCCCACCTTTAGGACGGACAACCCGGGCATAACAGGAGGTGAACATGAAAACGAGACTGGCGGTCACAGCAGTAGTAGCAACCATGGCCCTAACAGGACAGATGTTCTTGGCGAGCCCAGCATTGGCCGACGATGAGAAAAAGGCTAGTCATTCGTTGTTCTTCACCGGGTCCACCCCCCCTGACACCCACCTCGTCTGTGGAACCACGAAAAAGAACAAGCCTTACACCTTACACATCAGTGGTACGGCGTCTGGTTCCGACGGGCAGTTCATCATCTTTTTCCGGGATGGTGACGCCATGGGATTCAACGTACCTATGGGCAGCACGTACAGCACTTCCCACGCGCTCGGAGGGGTACCAAACGTCGATACGCCGACGGTCATGATCGGGCAGGAGGGTGGTGTCAACAGTATGATGGCGAGCGTGCTAACACACGACGGGAAGGCATTCTGCACCCACTGCACTGGTGGTCGTTCTGGGGCTACCGGCACTGCCGGTCCTGGCGACCCCCCTCAGTGCAACTTCCCGTAGTAGCGTCCGCTGTTTTCTCTGAGGTGTGGTGCCCGGCCTGAGAATCGGTCGGGCCGAGCGCAAACGGGAGGCTAGCCCGGTAGGGCTAGCCTCTTTTCTTGTTTGCGCGACGCGATGTACGGCCTGGTAGCACCGTCCCCCGTATGTAGCCCGTAATCCATTTGTTGGAGACTCTCCCTCATTATCAAGGGCGCCGAACGTGGCGCCCTTGACGTCTTTGAGAGGGACACCATCCAGCGACCCCATGGGTGGGCCAAGAAGCTGGCCAGGAGCCATCCAGCCAAGAGAACGAGCAGGGCAGTCAGCCTCCTCCTTCCCGGCTCGGCCCAATGAAAGGAACGAGCATAGCAAGGCGCGGACCCCGGGGCCGCAACCACTTCGCGTGTACCCGACGTACGTTTTCGGGTATATCGTCCCGATCCGGGAGCCCGTCCCGGGATCTCGGACAGGGAGCGCCCTGGGGTGAAGCCTCGCCGCGAGGCGAAGTTAATTGGAACGGCACTAGCTGGCTTCGCTCAAGGGCTGGTATGCTCCGTTCCTCGATCGGGCGGCGGATGCCTCCCACTGCTCCTGGCAGGCTGTGCACCGGACCGCGAAGGGCATGGCCTTGAGCCTCCCGACGCTGATTTCATCACCGCAGTATTCGCAGACCCCGTGCGTCCCCTCCTTCAGTCGTTGCAGCGTCCGATCGATCTGATGAACCATCTCGGTCCGCTGTGAGGCTGTGGTCAGACCGATCTCCTCCTCGACGGAGACCCCCGCCTGCTCGGCCAGGTCTAGGCCCAACCCCAGATGGGCAGCACGCCTCACATTCCTTGTCAGCTCCCTCAGAAGTCCACTAACTAAGGCTTCCCTTCTGGCGAGAAGCGTGTTCTGGAGCTTCTTCTCTCTGCTTCTTGGACTGGCGGAGGCAATCGCCTCTCCCCTCTTTTTCAGCTTCCTGTGCTCTCTCATCGATATCGGCCTCCGAAGCGGGAGTGCTTTGCCAGGGCGCAGGCTCCATGGTAGTGCGCCCAGCGATTTCCCAGCGCCGTTCCTAATGAAAAGGCGCCCCTTTTGAGGAGGGGCGCCTTTCTCTCTTCCGAAGTGAGGGCTCCGCAGGGCCCCCACCTCAGGTTTCGCCCTGCCTAGCCCTTCTTGATGTCCTGAACCGTGCGTTTGCCATTGATCTCAGTGTACTGCACCATTACCTTATCCCCTGGCTTAAGCGTCAGCAGGGTTGAGACAGCCTGCTCTGCAACGCTGAAGTTCAACTGCCTCCCTGCAGCTTTGATGACCAAGGTCATCTTCGTCGGGTCCGCTTTCACCACTTCACCCACAGCTTCCTTGGAGGCCTCCGACTTCTTCTCCACGGGAGCCGGAGACTTGCCAGGCTCGCCGGGCTGCTCCCCAAAGGCCAGGGTCGTGAGGGACAGACCGATCAGCATAGCCATAACGGAAACCCAAACTCTGTTCATAGTGGTTACCTCCCTTTCTGTGCTGAACGCTCTGCCGTCCATATGGCTTCCTCATTCAGCACATATACCAATCGAGCAACCCCCATGCCAGATCGGGGAGGGACCATCCCTTGGATGCGCCAACTTCTTGATCTTACAGAGTTCGTTCCGAGGTCTCCAAGGCGAGGCGGCCAAGTGGCTGACCCTTTGCTCCAGGATGACGATGTAGGATTTACCTGATGGGATAGTAAAGAATGGGCAGGGCGTGTATGTTGAATCCAACGTCTGGGGTTTCATGGAGGAGAGCGAACGAGCAGATCCTTCATCGGGAGGAATTCAGCAGTTCTTGGGCAAGTATCTGGGCTTTATCTGCAAGATTGAAGGCCCTCAGGAAGTCTTCGAATGAAAGCGCCTCCCTTGCCTTGGAAAGGAAGCTCTGAATAGTAGAGAACGTCCCACGCTGTTCCTCTGCCAGTCTGTGTTGATCGATCTGTTTGACAATTCGTTCCGCTTCCTCGATTCTGGACTTGGCATCCTGCTTTAATCGATCCTCTTCCTCCCGGCCCACCCGCGGCGAGAGTATCGTAGGAGGGGGGGGCTCCTTCTTCACGGGGCGCGGTCTTGACAAAGGTGGAGGGGGCTTTTGGATCACGGCGGCTTTCTTTTCAGCGCAGCCCCCCAGCATCACCGCAAAAAGAGTGACATAGGAAAGCAGTCTCATCGTTAAGATTGTTGCTTCCTCTGTTTTTGCTCGTACATCGATGCGTCAGCACGGGCCATCAGCTCATCAATAGAGTAGGGGTGGGAGGGATCGTAGCGTGCCATGCCGACACTGATCGCCAGCGTATACGGACGGCCGCCCCCCTTTGCGTTACGGGCATCGAGGTTCTCCTGCAATCGAGTCCTCAGTATGTCGGCACTGTCCTGACCAGCTTCTATCGCGAGGACGGCAAACTCATCCCCGCCAATGCGAGCGATGATGTCCGCCTCGCGAAAGGTCTCTTTAAGGACACTAGCAGTATCGATTAGTGCCAGGTCTCCTTGCTGATGACCCAGGCGATCATTGATCTGTTTCATGTCGTCCAAGTCGGCAAAAAGAAGGAGCATCCCCCTCTTCGTCCGGCTGGCGACCTTCACATGCTGCTGGGCCAGGAATAAGAATCCTCGCCGGTTATGCAAGCCCGTCAATTCATCGACAAGGGACATGGCTCGCAGTTCCGCCATTGCCCGGTGGGCGAAGCCCATTGCTACCAGCCACGCTAGCGGGAGGGCAAGGCCGGCGACAGTGACACCTTGCCTTACGGAGGCATTCAGCTCCCGTCTCAACAGGCTGGGGGCAATGCCGAGCCTGATGCTCCCGAAGGGCTTGCCGTTGAGATCCAGGGGCAGCGTGGCCTCGTAGATTCTCCCATCCTGATACAGGGCCTGAAAGCGGCGGACGGGGCCGAGGGAGAGGAGCTCCTGGAGGCCCGGGTGGCTCGACGAGCTTGAGCCTTCCTTCCGGCCCTCACTATGGAGGATCGTCCTTCCTTCACGGTCAGCGATCAGCGCGTACAGGAGATAGGGCGAGTAACCGACGCTGGCCTCAAGCAGGCTTCTCAACTCTCGATCTCTCCTGAGAATGTCCCGGGGATTTCGTGCACTGGTGTGAGAGAGGGCGCGCCGGCTCTGCGCATAGATTTGCTTAGCAATCAGCTCCGCTTGCCCCGAGACCTCTTGGACGATCACCCGCGTCAACTGAGACAGGTGAATGAGAGTCGTGGTCGCCACCACGGCAAACGTCAGACAAATGATGACGACGGCTTCCTTGGTTCTTAGGCCCACACGCATATAAGGCCTCGTCACACCAGGACTTGTTGCAAGCGGGCTACTAACGCACCGCCCCCGCCGGGTGCCCTGTTTCAACTCTTCACTGACACCCTAAGAAACCATGATAGCATGAAACGTGCCGGTTTGCGCTCCTCTCGATCCACCACGACACCAATGGCCCCACGTGATATTTTTTCACATAAGGAGTAAATTTGTCATTTAACTCTTTTGACTGGGGCCTTCCGGTATCTCGCGGGGCACCGGAACCCCAATACGGCTTCCCCTAGTTTCGCGAGGTTGCATATCGCGACTCATCTGCGGGGAAGCGATGTCCCATCATCGACGCAGGTGTTGACCCTCGACGGCTTGCTTTCCACACCTCACAAATCAAGTACAATCAGCAAGTTGAGCGGTTTTCGCCCACTGACTATGGCTCGGAGTCACCATGGCCTAACGATTGCTATCCTTGAAACGCCAAACAAGGAGGTGGACTTGAAAGACAAACTTTCGAGGCGCGGCTTTCTAAAACTGGCCGGTATGGCCGGCCTTGGTTCCGTCATGGTCCCCCAGAGGGAGGCATGAGTCACCGATAGGGATCATCTCCGAGCGCGACATTGTGCGCGAAGCCGCCGGGAACGAGCGGGTGTTTTCGAAGGCCGTGGGCGAGATCATGACGAGAGACGTCATCGTCGGAACGCCGTAGGATGACCTGGTGTCGGTTGGCAGTACGATGACCGAGAAGCGAATCCGTCACTTGCCGATCGTGGACAAGGGGAGGCTGATCGGCATCGTGACCCTCGGAGACGTGGTCAAGGCCCAGCGAGACAAATACCGTGGCGAGGTTGACACGCTGCAGATCCAGATTATGGAAGAGCAAACCTAAAACCATCCACCAAGGGGGCAATTGATGGCTCAACCAGGGACTGATGCTCTGCCGCTGCGGGTGGCAATCATTGGGGCCGGGCCGACAGGATATTACGCGGCCGACCATCTCTTCAAACGCCAGGGTTTGGTGGTCGCGAT
>JACPQX010000111.1 GCA_016190255.1 Candidatus Methylomirabilis oxygeniifera
AAAAGGCATCCCGCCTAAAGCGGGATGCCTTTTATGCCGTCCAAGAGCGGTCGGAGGGATTACTTTTTCGCTGGCTCGGCGGCAGGCTTCGCAGGCGCCGGCTTCTCCGGGGCCATCGTCGTGCTTGCCTCGTCCTTCGCCTTCTTCTTGGCCACCTTCTTCTTGGCCTTCTTCTTCTTCTTCTTGCTCATCTCCTTCTCGCCAGCCGCGCACGGATTCTCCGCGGACTTGGCTGCCGGCTTGTCGGCGGGCTTTGCCGCGGGCTTGTCCGCGGGCTTCTTCTCCTCCGCAGCGAAGCCTACGCCAGCAACAGAGAAGCTGAAGAGGGCTGCAATCAGGAGGACGGTAAGTTTCCTCAGCATCGGTTGAAATCACCTCCTTCCTCGTTTGGACTTGAGATCTTCACCGCAGGAAGAAACCGATCAGACGGCCTTACCAAAGGTGAGACACTATTACTCTGGCGACCCTTGTACCTCTCCTTTAGGCTTGCTGCTCTTCTTTTTCTTCTTGGCCACCTTCTTCTTGGCCTTCTTCTTCTTGCTCATCTCCTTCTCGCCACTCGCGCACGGATTCTCCGCAGGCTTGTCCGCGGACTTGACTGCCGGCTTGTCGGCGGGCTTCTTCTCCTCCGCAGCGAAGCCTACACCAGCAACAGAGAAGCTGAAGAGGGCTACCATCAGGAGAACACTGAGTTTCTTCAGCATCACCTTGAATCACCTCCTCTTCGGTTTTGATTTGAGAGCTTCATCCAACGCGACAACCGGTTTCAGTTGTCACTGTTGGATTTGCTGCCTCTGACCGTGGTCGCCATCGCCGCCGCCTCACTCACCTGTGCCGGATTCGTCAGCAGTAAAACCCTGGTTGGCCTGCCGGGTATGATGCGAATCAATTTGAAGTTGTTGGGAATGAAAAGCTTTCCCAATGCCTGTTTTACAGCCGCATCATCCACCCGAGGCGTTCTGTCCAACGCGGCCACGAGTGCGGCCGCCTGCCTAGAGGTCATCCCGTTTGTCGAGTATACAACTATATTGATGTTGCTTTTCGACAAGTTCAAGTTCGCCGAAGCCCAGGAAATCGACGCCATCGTCGCGACCAGACCGGTGATTACAGCAACCATGAACAGACGTTTCATTGGACCCATCTCCTTTCTAATTTCCACTTGAAACCTTCAGTGAGCTCTTAAGCACACTATGCCACACGCATTGGTTAAGCAATAGAAATGCCAAGATTCAGCTCCTGGGAAAAATAGCTAATACGAATAAATTCAGCTAGTTACGAGGCCTATCACTGGACGTCCGGCGTGGAACCAGGAAACAGTGGGGTACATCTTAACGAATTGGTGAAGAAACTACCCCATATGGGTTAACTTGGATTGGGTCCTGGATGTTGCGGGTCAGCCCTTCCGGGAGATCTAATACCGAAGATCCATGATCCATGATCCTGAGTCGTGGATCGTAGGTCTTGGATGCTAGAGGTCGGTCCTTCCCGGCGCTCCAAGACCCAAGATCTAAGATCGATGATCTATTTAGGTCTTGGGTCTTAGATCTTGGATGTTGACGGTCCACGCTTGGTTGCCTTCCACCGCCTGGCGGCTTCCAGTATCTCCTGGGCATGTTGAAGGGGCGTCCCCGACGTCTCCTTTGCCCCGAGCATTCTGGCGATCTCACGGACCCGTTCCTCACCATCCAGCACCCGCACGGCGGTTTCGGTCCGAGTCCCCTTCACCCGCTTGGAGATCGCAAGATGCCGGTCGGCCAGGGCCGCGATTTGCGGCAGATGAGTGATGGAGAGCACCTGTCGCTCCCTGGCGATGGTCCAGAGCTTCTGTCCGACCACCTCGGCCATCCCGCCGCCGATCCCGACGTCCACCTCATCGAAGATCAGTGTCGGGATACGGTCGGAGACCGCGAGGATCGCCTTCACGGCAAGCATCACTCGGGACAACTCTCCCCCAGAGGCGATCCAGCCGAGCGGCTTCAGCTCCTCGCCGGGGTTCGGCGCGATCATGAACTCCACCTCGTCGGCCCCACTGGGCTCCAGACGAACGCCCGCGGACCCCTGGCGCGGTTTGACAAGGACGGCAAACGCCGCCTTGTCCATCTTCAGGGCCCGCAGCTCCTGGCGCACCGCTCCCGCCAATCGGCCGGCTGCGGCCGCGCGCTTTTCCGTGAGGGCAGCCGCTTGCTGCTGCAACAGGGCTTCCACGGACGCGAGTTCCCGTTCGAGCTCCTCTCCCCGCTCTTCCGAGCGCATCAGGCGCTGGAGCTCCTCTTCAGCCGACGCCACAAACTTGAGAATCTCCGCGATCGAGGCGCCATACTTCCGCTTCAATTTCCCGATTTCGTGGAGGCGCGCCTCCAATTGCTCCAGGCGCTCGGGGTCAAACGCCACGCGCTCCCTGTAGTCTCTGAGCTGGTGTGCCGCATCTTCGACCGAGGCGATGCCGGCCTCACAGGCATCGACCACCTCCTTCAATCTGGAATCGATCGCCTGCGCCTCTCGGAGCCTCGACAAGACCGCGGCGAGGCGACCCGCCACCGAGCCCGCCTCTCCGTACAGTCCCTCGTATCCAAGATGCGCCGCCGCATGTAGCTTCTCGGCATGGGCCAGGATCGTCCGTTCCCGAATCAACTCCTCTTCCTCGCCCTCGATGAGTCGGGCGGCGGCGATCTCTCCTCGCTGATGCCGAAGGAGGTCGAGACGCTGAGCCTTCTCCCGCTCCCCCGCCAGCAGCGAGTCCAGCTCTACACGAAGGGCCTGCCGCCGGCTGTACAGAGCGCGGAAGGCTGCCGCGTCACCGGCCAGCCCCGCATAGGCATCGAGCAGGAGCCGCTGGCGATTCGGCTGAGTCAGGAGGGCCCCTTGGTGTTGGCCGTGAACCTCGATCAGGAATTCGGCAAGACCCCGGAGTGACGCCGCTGACGTGAGACGGCCGTTCAGGTATGCCTTGCTCTTTCCTTCTCGCAGGAGGTGACGGCGGACCACAAGGCACTCGTCGGCCGGACATTCGATCCCGCCTTCCGCCAGTAGACGTCGAGCCTCCTCGTCATCCAGATCGAAGGCGGCCTCCACCCTGCCCTCCTCGGCCCCGGTGCGTATCTGCTCCGCCTCGCCCGCTGTCCCAAGGGCCAACCCCAACGCGTCGATAATGATCGATTTGCCGGCGCCGGTTTCGCCCGTGAGGACGTTGAACCGCGGGCCGAACTCAACGCGCAACTCGTCGATCAAGGCGAAGTTCGTGATGCTTAATTCACGGAGCACGGCGTCACCGTTCGCCCCACTTGAGCTTGGCCCGAAGGATCTGAAAGTAGTTCTTCCCGGGAGCCTTGATGAGCGTGATGGTGTGATCTGAACGGCCCACCTCGATCACATCGCGATGACGCAGGGTGAAGCCGACCTGGCCGTCCAGGGTCAGATAGGCATTCTCATCGGCCGAGGTCTGAACGATCTCCACCTTGGCGGCATCGGGGATGACGAGCGGGCGGAACGTCAGCATGTGGGGACAGATCGGGGCAAGCACCAGGGCGCGGAGCGTCGGGTAGACGATCGGGCCGCCCGCCGCCAGACAATAGGCAGTCGAGCCGGTCGGTGTGGAGAGGATCAGGCCATCCGCCCTGAAGGTGGTCACATACTGGCCATCGATATGGATCTCCAGCTCGATCATGCGGGCCAGGGCGCCCTTGTTGATGACGGCATCATTCAGCGCGATGTACTCCCCGATCCGCTCTCCCTGTCGGCGCACCGCCGCACTCAGCAAGATCCGCTGGGTGACTCCGTAGGTTCCCTGGAAGACCGCGTCGAGGGTCGGGTAAATCTCCTCCAGAGTCACCTCGGTCAGAAAGCCGAGGCCACCCAGGTTGATGCCGAGGATCGGCACATCCCTGGCCCTCACCAGGCGGGCCACCGACAGGAGTGTCCCGTCACCCCCCAATACGAGGAGCAGATCCACGAGCCCGGGGAGATCAGCCTTCGGCTGACCGCCGGACCTCCCGGTCAGCCCGGCCGTATCCTCATCCAGGACCGATTCCACACCCCTGGACTCCAGCCATGGAAGCAGTTCCTGAAGGATGGCTCTGGCCTCCGGCTTGTGGGGTTTGGCGATGATGCCGATCCGCTTCATGCTTTTTGCCCTACTGCCAGGTCGGCGACAAGATCCGGATCAAGGCCGGCTCTGATGCTTCGACGCGGCTCAGCACAGGTCCTTCGCCACGGCTCAGGCTGCGCACTGAGCCCTTCGACCTCGCTCAGGGCAGGCCTGTCGAAGTGACGACCCTGCTCCGGGCAGGGTCGGCTCAGGTGAATGAAGAACTCGCGGTTGCCCTTTGGCCCGAGCAGGCAGGACGGAGCCGCCCCGAGGATCCGGAACCCCAGCGTGACCGCCAGACGTCCGACCGTCGCGATGACGCTGCGATGCTGCTCAGGATCACGGACCACGCCACCCTTTCCAACCTTGCCTCTTCCAACCTCGAACTGGGGCTTCAGCAGGGCCAAGACCTCGCCGGGGTCAACGAGCAGCGGCGGAAGGACCGGGAGAATCTTCGTGAAGGAGATAAAGGAGAGATCGACGGTGACAAGATCAGGCCGCTCTTGGAAGTCAGCCGGCGTGAGCGCTCGGGCGTGGGTCCTCTCCATGACCACAACCCTGGGATCAACCCGCAGTGTCGAATCGAGCTGGCCGCGCCCGACGTCAACGGCGTAGACCAAGGCGGCCCCGTGCCGGAGCAGGCAGTCGGTGAAACCCCCGGTGGAAGCGCCGAGGTCAAGGCAGACCCGCCCTGCCACCTGGACGCCAAACGTCTCCAGCGCGCCCTGAAGCTTGACTCCGCCGCGCCCCACGTACGGGTGTTCGGCAGCCCGAAGGGCGATCCGTGCGTCTGTGGCGACCAGCGCTCCCGCCTTGTCCACGACCCGATCGCCAACCAGGACCTTTCCGGCCAGGATAAGCGCCCTGGCTCGCTCTCGGCTTGATGCCAGACCCTGCTCCAGCACGGCGAGATCCAGGCGAACCCGCTTGACCTTTCTCGCCGCCGGACCCGTGAGGGCCGAGCGGGCAGGCTGAGTAAGGGCAGCGATCCTGCATCACCTCCGTCGCGTAACCACGAAGTCGGCAATCGCCCCAAGCTCCGCTCCTCGTTCCCCGAAGACACTCAGGGCGTGCTTCGCCTCCCCCACCAGGGATCGGGCACGCTGCCGAGACTCTTCAAGCCCAAGAAGGCTCGGGAAGGTGGCCTTCTTCTTGCGCAGGTCGCTCCCGGCCCGCTTCCCAAGGGCCTCCAGACTTCCCTCCAGATCGAGGATGTCGTCCACGATCTGGAAGGCGAGCCCGATCCGGTCGCCATACCGGGTGAGCGCCTCCATCTGTTCGCGCCCGGCCGATGCTACGATCCCGCCCACGCGCAGGCACGCTCGGATGAGCGAGCCGGTTTTGTGCGTGTGAAGATAGAGGAGGGTCGCCAGATCGACCTCCCGATCCTCCTGCAGGATATCCACGACCTGGCCGCCGACCATGCCCTTGCTGCCTGCGGCCTGGGCGATCTCGTTGATCACCCGGAGGCGGGCCACCGGGGCGGCGGCCATAGCTGGCGGCTCCCCCGAGAGGAGGATGAATGCCTGGGTAAGCAGGGCGTCGCCCGCGAGGATCGCCAGCGCTTCGCCATAGACCTTATGACAGGTCGGGCGCCCCCGCCGAAAATCATCGTCGTCCATCGCCGGCAGGTCGTCGTGGATGAGTGAATAGGTATGAATCATCTCGACGGCGGCGGCCGCAGGGAGCGCATCCTCCGCCAGCCCCTCTGCAGCCTCCGCAGCCGCCAGGACCAGAATCGGCCGCAGTCGTTTGCCGCCCGCGAAGACACTATATCGGACCGCTTCGTGGATCTCTTTCGGGTGGTCGCCTGCGACAGGGAGATATCGTCCCAGCGCCTCATCGACCTGAAGTCGCCGCTCTTCCAGGTATCGCGCCAGCGCCTCCGGCGTCAAGGCCCCCACCTCATTACGCCTCCTCAGCCTCCTCCTCGTCGACCTCGCTCAGGCTGCCTACTGAGTCTGTCGAAGTAACAGGGAAGGGGCGCTCCTCAAGCCCGCTCGCAGCAGAGTCGGCGTTTCGCACCAGGATATTTACCCGACGTTCCGCCTCGTTCAACCGCTGCGAACAGAGCTTAGTCAATCGAACCCCCTCCTCGAAGATGGAGAGGGCCTCCTCCAGAGGGAGGTCTCCGAGCTCAAGACGGGAGACGATCGCCTCGAGCTGCTTTAGCGCTTCCTCGAACGGCCTGCCCTGAGCCCTGTCGAAGGGGACCTCTTCCGTCTCCGCCACCGTCAGGCCTCTGCCGCGATCTCGCGGACGTCGCAGTGCAACCTCCCGCGATGCAGGCGCACTTCCACCTCGTCGCCGACGAGCAACTCGGCGCTCTCCTTCACGATCTCGTGGCCGGGCAACCGCATGCAGATGCTGTAGCCTCGACTCAGGATGGCGAGAGGACTGAGAGAGTCCAACTTTCCGGCGGCGGCCTTCAGCTCGCCGTTCACCACCACCAGGCGCCGATCAGCCCATCCGGCCAGATCCTTCCAGAGCGCGGTCAGGCGGCGCCGCTGCATGCGAATTCGCTCCATGGGGTTGAGCAGCCGCAGATGGCGCTCGAGCCCGCCCACCCGCATGATGAGCGCGTCCAGTCTGGACCGGATGACGCCGCTCATCCGCGCCTGCAGGTCGTCCAGCCGCTGTGCCAGTTCATCCTTCTTTGACACGACCAGTTCTGCGGCGGCGGACGGCGTGGGGGCGCGAAGGTCGGCCACGAAATCGGCGATGGTGTAATCGACCTCGTGACCGACGGCCGAGATGACCGGGATCTTGGACTCTGCGATCGCCCTGGCCACCACCTCTTCATTGAAGGCCCAGAGATCTTCGATCGAGCCGCCGCCCCTGGCAACGATCAGGACGTCGAGCCCGCCGCGCCGGTTGAGCTCACGGATCGCATCGACGATCTCCGGCGGCGCCTGGTCGCCCTGAACCGTCACCGGATAAATCAGCACATCGACGCCGGCGAAGCGGCGGCGAAGGACGTGCAGGATATCGCGGATGGCCGCTCCGGTGGGCGACGTGATCACGCCGATCCGCCCGGGCAGCATCGGAATCGGCCGCTTCCTGGAGTCGTCGAACAGCCCCTCCGCCTGCAGCCTCTCCTTGAGCTGCTCGAAGGCGAGCTGCAAGGCGCCGAGACCCTTCGGCTCCATGTACTCCACGATGACCTGATACTCGCCGCGGCGCTCATAGACGCTGAGCACACCGTACAACAGCATCGCCAGTCCATCCAGCGGCTGGAACCTGAGCTGCCGGTTCTGCTGCCGGAACATCACGGCCCGGATCTGACTCTCATGATCCTTGAGGGTGAAATACATATGTCCCGACGAGTGATGGTGAAAGTTGGACACCTCTCCTTCTATCCAGATCCCCGAGAAGGAGTCCTCGAGCAGGACGCGAATCTCACCTGTGAGATCGCTCACCGTGTAGATCTTCGGTGGCGTGACGGCAACCATGCGGGTGTCTTAACACACGCCCCTTCCTTTGTCAAACCGTTTCCCCGGTGCCAGAATGGTGTTCCACGTTCCAGGTTCCAAGTATGAGGATAAAGATATCTGAGAGGGATTTCCTGCGGTCGAATCTGGGGCCGGCAACCTCGACCTCAGCTTTTCGAGTGACCTCTTACCTTCCCTCCCCGTGCGTGCGGTCGAGTTTCCTCATGGTGGATACTTCGATAACCGTCCCGTCGGTCGTGACGGTGACTGCGCCGTCCCGGTCGGTCCGGTACAGCTCGACACCCATCGCGCGATACCGCTCAAGCGTCTCTTGATGGGGGTGTCGAAACCGGTTTCGGTAGCCGGCGGAGACGATGGCGACCCTCGGGCGGACCCGCTCAAGGAGCAGGAGGCTGCTGCTGGTCCTGCCCCCGTGGTGGGGGACTTTCAGCACGTGAGCCGACAGGTCGGTGCCCTGTTCGAGCAGCAGGCGCTCCGCCTCCTCCTCGATATCACCGGGAAACAAGACCCGGACGTCCCTGTAACGCAGCGAGAGGACTAAGGAGTTGCTGTTCACGTCGGAGAAGCGACCGCGGGGGGAGCCGCGCAACAGCGTTGTTGGAGGGTGAAGCACGGCGATCTCAACAGGGCCGAACTCCGATGTCCGATAGCCCGCCCGTTGAATCTTGTGCGGGATCTGTTTGTGACGTAACGTCTCCTCGAGCCACAGATAGTGCGGGCTCGCGACCTGCTGCCCGCCATCCCACACCTGGCCGACAGAAAAGCGGCGAAGGACCGCAGCCAGACCGTTCAGGTGATCCGGGTGCGGATGAGAGAGGACGATCAGGTCCAGGCGGGCGATCCAGCGGGACAAGAGGAACGGGACCACCACCTGCTCTCCGATGTCGAACCGATCGTCAAAGAGCCCGCCGCCGTCGATCAGGATGGCGCCCTTCCCGGGAGGCTCAACCAAGATGCCGTCGCCCTGGCCGACGTCGATGACCGTCACACGCAGTCTCTGATTCCCATGATCGGGCACCAGTCGAGCGCCAATGAGAATCACGAGGGCGATGGTGGCCGAAAGGGCGGCCCACCGGGGCCAGCGTCGTCCCGGGGCAAAGAGTGACGCGCACAAGGCAGCGTAGTAGCACGCGGTCATCGCCGGAGAGGGGGGAAATATCTGGACCGAGGCGAGGGGCAGCCGCGCGAACCACCCGGCGAGGTTCACCAGCAGCTCGATGAGAAACCCGATCAGCGTGGCGAACAGGCCGAGCGACTGGGGGATCGCCAGTGCCAGAAGGGCGAAGAGCATCCCTGTCCCGGTGAGTAGACCGCTCAATGGGACGATCGGAAGGTTGGCCAGGATCGCAACGGGCGAGAGACGATGAAAGCTCGAGGCCAGGATGGGCGCGGTCCCAAGAAAGGCCGCCGCAGAGAGCACGAGAGGGGCCGTCGCCCACCGCCAAGGCGTCGGCAGCCGCTGGAGCGACTGCCAGTTGACCGCAGCCAAGATGGCCCAGGTGGCGACGAAGGTCAATTGAAACCCGACATCCCACAGAAACAGCGGCTGCCACAGGAGTAGCGCCAGGGCGGAAAGGGCGAGGGTGTTCACTGGATCGGCCTCGCGGTCAAGCACCACGGCCAGCAGGTACACGTCAGCCATGACCGCCGCGCGCACCACCGATGGGCTCCCACCCGCCAGGGCTGCATAAAACGTGATGAGACCCATTGAGAGGAGGGCCCTAAGGCGCAGCGGAACGCGGACTGCCTTTAAGACGAAAAGCAGCGCCCCAGCGAGCAGGCTGACGTTGAGGCCGGAGATGGCCAGGATGTGATAGGTCCCCGAGCCCACGAACGCTTGGTTGATCTGGGGAGGGATTTCGGTTCGCTCACCGAGGGTCATCGCCGTCAAGAGCGACGCCTCATCGTGCGGCAGGAGTTGGTTGACGGCGCGGATCATCCGGGCCCGAAGCGCATACGCCCAGGCGTGCACGATGTTTCCCCCTCCCGTTCCGCGTCGCTCCAGGGCGTCCCTCTCGCCCATCCATCCTTCCAGTGTTACTCCCATGGTTTTCAGATAGAGCGGGTAGTCGAACCCGGCGGGGTTGAGGTATCCTCGGGGGCGGCGGAGCTTGAACAACCCGCGAATTCGATCACCGTAGGCAGGCACGATCTGTGGCTGAAGAAGCGTCAGGCGCGCCCGCCCTGTGACCTGAGTCTCCCGCCCCTCCAGCCATGCGGTTCGCAGGTCAAGGAGGATTCGAATCCGGCCAGCCTCGGTCTCTGTACCACGGGTTTCGCCGGCCAGCGGGTCAGTTGAGGAGGCGACGATCCCTTCGATCCGGAGCGGCTGCTCCAGCGCTTCTTCGGGAAGATGATCGACGTGATCTGCGGGGAGCAGGCGAAGTTCGACCTCGAGGCGACCTGCGCCGAGGGCGAAGAACAAGAGCAGGAGGAAGAGGGTTGCGAGCCGGGGCCGGTCATGGAGGGCGGACAACAGGGCAAGTCCGGCCGCGAGAGGGGCGCTGATAAGCCAGACAAGCGCCGGCAGGACCGCAGGCTGCGCGGCCCCAATCCCCGACAGGAAGACGACAACGAGGGGCACGATCGGGCGGCGCATCGCCTGTATTGAGAAGCAACCCTCATGCCAAACAGAGCGGCCTGGCAATCGGCCGGTCAGGCCACTCGCCCAGTCACGGCGTGAACTGGAAAGGCTGGATCGAGAGGCTGAGCTGATTCGCGGGTAGGAGGGGATTCCCTCCCGGCACGGCGAGGCCCGCGTAGGTGAAATAGGTGCCTGGAGACTCAAAACCGGCAAACTGATACGAGAATGGAACCCCGAGGGGCCCGGGCGCCACATTCGCCACGAAGGGGACCGGGGAGGGGCCGAGGGCGAAGGAGATGACCCCTGGCGACAGCTCCACCAGCGACAGGAACGTCACCCCATCGGGCAGGACCGCGCCGAGATAGATGTCCACCAGGATCGGGGTCGAGCCTGGGGTGAGCGTTGCCCGATAGATGATCGTCTGGCCCGTAAAGAACGCTGCTCCATTGAGCGCTACGGCGACTGTCGGCGATAAGATGGTGACGGCAAGGAATAAAGGGTTGTTCAACCCTGTGGCCCCTCCCTGTAGGGTCCGCACCGGCTGGGTGTCGCCAGCGGCGGTGCGGGCGTAGACCGTGACGGAGTTGTTGATGTTCGTCACGAGCAACTCGTTATTCGCCAAGTCCACGGCCACGCCGCTGGGGCTACTCAGCCCAGTGGTTGGACCTTGGAGGGTGCGGAGCGGGGCGGTGTTGTCGCTGGCGGTCCGGGCGTAGACGGTGACGGAGTTATTGGTCCCATTCACCAGCAACAGTTCGTTGTTCACCGTGTCCACAGTGAAACCTTGCGGGAAACTGAGCCCCGTGGCGGGCCCCGCGAGGGTGCGGAGCGGGGCGGTGTTGCCGCTGGCGGTCCGGGTGTAGACCGTCACGGAGGCGTTGCCTGAGTTACTAACGAGCAATTCGTTGTTCACTAGGTCCACGACCAGCCCAATCGGGCTGCTCAACCCTGTGGTTGCACCTTGGAGCGTGCGGATCGGGGTGGTATTGCCGCCGGCGGTCCGCGGGTAGACCGTGACCGAGACGCCGAATCGGTTCGCCACTATAACCTCGTTGTTCACCGTGTCCACGACTAAGCCGCTCGGGCCACTCAATCCAGTGAGGAATCCGGAGATGGTCCGGAGCGGGACGGTGTTGCCGCTCGCTGTGCGGGAGGAGACCGTGATCGAGTTGTTACGGCTGTTCGCGACTACCAGCTCGTTGTTCAGCGTGTCCACGACGAGGCCGCTCGGGCCACTCAATCCTGTGGCTGGCCCGGTGAGGGTTCGCAAGGACGCGGTGTTGCCGCTCGCCGTCCGGGCGTAGACCGTGACGGAGTTGTTGACAGAGCTCACCACGTCGTCGTTCGTGACGAAGAGCTCGTCCTGCGCCCCCGCCGACAAGAGGAGAACCCACGCCCCCAAGAGCGTCGCCACACCGAAAATGAGCAGGAACCGAAGCAGGAGGGAGGTCACCAGACGCGGAAAGACAACTGCGAGCCCCACCGCAGGAAGTTCGCGCACCCGCCGACGCACCCCGGAAGCCGCCATGGGGGCTGTTATAGCAGTCGCATCGGGCTATTTCAAGCGAATTGTGTTTACTCCACCTCGGCTTTCTACTAGACTCGAATGATCCTTATCGTGTCTGCGCCTATCGCGCAGGTACCGGAGACCATTCACGAATCCATGAACAGGCCTACGAGATCGATCCTGATGAATAACACGTCCCCTTCGGGGCATCCTGCTGCCCCATCCGTGTCCCCTGTGGCCTTCGCCAGGAGGCTGCGCCTTTTTTCTCTTATCGACCGGCACCTCATGAAGGAGATGGCCTTCTCCTTCGCCCTCGGGCTCGGCATCTTTACCTTCGTTCTCCTGATGAACCAGATGATTCGCCTGATGGACCTCATCATCAACAAGGGCATCGGGGTCGGCATCGTCCTCCGCCTCTTTCTCTACCTGCTTCCATTCTCCCTGACCGTCACCATCCCGATGTCAGTGATGTTGGCCATCCTGGCGACCTACGGCCGGCTGTCGTCCGACGGGGAGGCGATCGCGCTGAAGACCAACGGCGTCAGTCTGTACCGCCTCATGGTGCCGGGCCTCCTCGTCGGCGTCGCGACCACGCTCGTGACGCTCTGGATCACCATCTCGGTGCAGCCCCGTAGCACGAGGGCCTCTACCACGCTCATCCATCGGTTGTATCAAACCAAGGCGATCATGGCCCTTCAGGAGGGGGTCTTCAACACCGGCTACCCGGGGCTCATCGTGTACGTCGATCGCCTCGAGGAGCGAAGCGCCTCGCTGGCCGGTATTTTGATCATCGATCGCAGGAACCCTGCAGACCAGCGCGTCGTCATCGCACAAGAGGGGAAGATGCCCGGTGACGACGCGGGGCGCGGATTGCGGACCGCGATCCAACTATCCCGAGGACACATCCACCTGACCTCAGCGGAGAATCCCGGCCGGTATCGAAATCTCAAATTCGAGACTTACGAGCTGCAGGTTCCGGCCGGCGGTCGGCTCGCCGAGACGCTCGAACGGCCAAAGAAAGGCAGAGAGATGAACCTTGCCGAGCTGCGGGCGCAGATCGAGCGGCTCAGGAAGGAAGGAGGCAACGTCCCGCCCCTTGAGGTGGAATGGAACAAGAAGTTCGCGCTCCCGATCGCGTGCCTCATCCTGAGCGTCCTGGGCTCCCCCATAGGACTGCGGGTCAAGAGGGCAAGCCGAGGGATCAGCCTGGCTTTCAGTGTAGCCCTTACGGTCTTCTACTATGTCCTGCTCGCGGCCGGCGAGAGCCTCGGCTCGCGGGGGCGGATCGACCCTGCCCTGGGCATCTGGTTTCCGAACATCCTTCTGGGACTCGTCGCGATTGGCCTCGTTCTGGCCGAAGGCCGGGAGGCGCTTCTGCCCGCCGGGCTCCGCTCGGCTGCGCGCGATCTCGCGATATTCCTTCCCCGTGGTGTCTCGCAGCGCAAGACCTCCCAAAAGACGCGTCAGCCATGAGCCATCAGAGTCTCACGCCTTGATGACCGCCGCTCACGGCTGAACCCCCCTTAGAGGAGCACGGCCTCTATGCGAATCCTGGATCGCTACCTTTCCCTCGAATTCCTCAAGGTGTTCGGCTTTTCGCTGATCGTCTTTCTTTCGCTTTATGTGATCGTGGATCTATTCGACCGCCTGGCCCGCTACCTCGACGCCCCCGGCTGGGTGATCGTTCAATACTACGTCTATCGGCTGCCCTTGATCGCGTTTCAAGTGATGCCTGTTGCGGTGCTCCTTGCCGCTCTGTTCAGCATCGGGAATTTGGCGCGCCACAACGAATTGCTGGCCATGAAGATGGGTCAATTAAGCTCCGTGCGAATCGTCACGCCACTCTTGATCCTCAGCCTCCTGGCGAGCCTCGTGGCCCTGGCGATGGGCGAGTCGATCGTCCCAAACATGAACGAACGCGCGCTGAACCTGTACCGCGTCTCGGTGAAGAAGGTGGCCGCCTTCCAGCGAACCAAGGACAACGACATCTGGTACCGGGCCAGGGGCAACCGCTTCTTGCACATCTCGCTGATGGAGGTGGCATCGGGAACGGTCCGGGGATTCACGCTCTTCGAACTCTCACCCGATTTTCAACTCATACGGCGGGTCGATGCAAAAGAGGCGCGATGGCAACAAGGCCGATGGCGGCTCACGGACGGCGACGTTTTGCTGACACGGCCGGACGGCACCTATCAGGTCGATCCCTTCACGAGTCTGGCGCTGGAGCTGGAGGAAAAACCGGCGGATCTCGCCCAGGTGGTGAGGGAATCGGAGGAGATGACTTCCGCCGAATTACGCGAGTACATCGAACGGCTCGTCAAGAGCGGGGTGAGCTCGATCCCGTATAAAGTGGACCTTGCGGCCAAGGGCTCCACGGCATTTATCAGTCTCGTCATGGCCATCATCGGAATCGCGTTCGCTCTGAGGACCGGCAAGGGAGGCGTAACGGCGTGGGCGGGCGCGTGCGTCCTGGTGGGTATCTGCTACTGGATTCTTCTCTCGGTCACCCTCTCGCTGGGCCGGGGCGGCGTGCTGCATCCCCTCATCGCAGCCTGGCTTCCCAATGCCCTCTTTACCGCTGCCGGTCTCGGCTCCCTGTTCACGCTCAAGACCTAAGGCCGTTTATAGTTCGTAGTTCAGAGTTCATAGTAGAACGTCAGTTCAAGGCGTCTTTTCTTGCTATGAACTATGAACGCTTTCGGGCCCACTATGAACGCTTTTTCGTCAGGTGCCCAGGTTCCAAGAGTCGAGGTAGCGTCGCTGCTCCGGGGTCAGCTCGTCGATCCGGATCCCCATCGAGGCAAGCTTCAGCGCGGCGATCTGGACGTCGATCTCCTTTGGCACGCGGTACACGCGCTTTTCCAGGGTACCCTTATGCTTCACCGCGTACTCGGCCGAAAGCGCCTGATTGGCGAAGCTCATATCCATGACGCTGGCCGGATGGCCCTCGGCGGACACCAGATTGATCAGGCGCCCCTCCCCGAGGACGTTGATCCGCCGGCCGTCCTGCATGGTGTACTCCTCGACGAACTCCCGCACCATTCGCCGCCCCCTCGCAAGTCCTCCCAGCGCCTCGAGATCGACCTCCACGTTAAAGTGTCCGGAGTTGCAGACCACGGCCCCGTCCTTCATGAGCTGGAAGTGCTCCTCCCGGATCACGTGCAGATTCCCGGTCAGGGTGACGAAGAGGTCTCCGATTCGCGCCGCATCCGTGAGGGGCATCACGGAATAGCCGTCCATGACCGCCTCCAAGGCCTTCAGCGGGTCAGCCTCGGTCACAACGACGTTCGCGCCCATCCCGCGCGCCCGCATGGCGACCCCCCGGCCGCACCAGCCATAGCCACAGACCACCACGCGCATCCCCGCCAAGAGGAGATTGGTTGCCCGGAGGATCCCATCGATCGTGCTCTGGCCGGTGCCGTACCGGTTATCGAAGAGGTGCTTGGTGTCGGCGTCATTGACAGCGATGATCGGGTACGCCAGGACCCCGTCGCGCTCCATGCTCCTCAAGCGGATGACGCCGGTGGTGGTCTCCTCAGTCCCAGCGATCACGGTGGGACGCAGATCTTTGCGATCGGCGTGCAGCACCGAGATGGTGTCGGCGCCGTCGTCCATGGTGATCTGTGGCCGGTGGACAA
>JACPQX010000102.1 GCA_016190255.1 Candidatus Methylomirabilis oxygeniifera
AACGCGGGCAGCGCAGGGCAAAACCACATTCGCGACACAGCAGGAGCCTAGCGTAGCCCCGTCGATTCAGAAAGAGGAGGACCTGTTCGCCCCTCGCGAGCGTCTGGTTGATTGCCTCCGCGAGCGGGGACGAGAAGATCGCTGCGCCTCGCGCCTCGCGCCTCGCACTGCGCACCTCGCACCCCGCACGGTCTCTTCGCATGTCGATCAGTGTCATCGAAGGAAGCGGTCGCGCCTCGACCCGCTCCGGCAGAACAAAGAGCCGATAGGCGCCTTCCTTTGCGCGATGAAAACTTTCGAAGGCAGGCGTCGCGGAGCCCAGCAACACCGGGATCTCCAGCATCTCTCCGCGCGCCAGGGCGAGGTCCCTTGCATGGTAGCGCGGCTCATCATCCTGCTTGTAGGAGGAGTCATGCTCCTCATCCACAACGATGAGACCGAGGCGGGAGAGGGGAGCGAAGACGGCGGACCGCGCTCCCACCACAATGTCGGCCTTTCCGCTCTTGATGCCGCGCCATTGATCCAGCCGCTCGCCCGGCGAGAGGCCGCTGTGCAACAACGCGACCCGCTCCCCAAAGCGAGCGCGGAAGCGGTCAGCGGCCAGAGGTGTCAGGGCGATCTCGGGAACCAAGACGAGCGCCTGCCTCCCCCGCCGGACGATCTCTTGGATCACCCGGAGGTAGACCTCGGTCTTCCCGCTCCCGGTCGTGCCGAACAGAAGGGTCGGGAAAAAAGTACCTGAGGCTACTCCCTGAAGAAGGCCCTCAACCGCGTCCCGCTGAGCGGGGGTCAATTCGGGTGGGACGCTCCTTTCAACGGTGGCTCGTTCCCAGGGGCTCCGCTCGACCTCCTCCTCTCCACGGCAGATGAAGCCCTTCGCGATGAGGCTCCGCATTGCAGAGGCGCCGGCTATGGCGGTGGCCTTCGCAGAGGTGATCGTCGCCTCTGAGTGGAGCAGGTATTCCAGGAGCGAGGCCTGCCGCGACGCCCGGGCGTGAAGGCCGGCAAGGCTGGCCTCCACCGCGGCCCGGTCGGCCGGAAGGCGCAGCACCGATCGGCGGGCGGGCCGGACCGTGGGCAGACGCTCGTCGTACTCCAACCTGACCAACTCCCGGCTGACGAGGTGCCGGACAAGTCGATCAACCTCCCGGCTCGGCCAACGGCGCTTGAGGGAGGAAAGGGGGATCCGGCCCCGCGCCTGGAGAGCGGCCAGGATCTGCCTCTGCGTCGGGCCAAGCCGAGCGGCCTCTTGGATGAGCAGCTCCGGCGATCCGATCAGCTCAACGATTCGGGCCGTGGAACGATCGATCCCGGGCGGCAGGGACGTCCGGATCACCAGCCCCCACGAGGTCAAATAGTGGTCGGCCGCCCATCGGGTCAGCTCCAGCATGTGGCTGTCAAGCAGGGGCTCCGGGTCGAGCAGATCATGGATCGCCTTGAGCGACGCGTCAGGCGCAGAGGTCGCGATCCCGACGATGTACCCGGTGATCCTTCGGTCTCCTAGCGGAACCAGGGCCCGCACGCCAGCGACCGCTGGGCCGCGCATGGCAGGTGGCACCTCGTAGGTGAAGGTGTGCTGAACCTTGAGAGGCAGCGCCACCTCAACGAGACCAGTTGATTCGAAATCGACCATGGCGAACGCTTAGGGACTGATTACGAGCCGGAAGCCAGCCGGAGACGCTCGTATTCTCGCTGGAGGAGCTTCATGTCCTCCCAGACGGTCTTCTTCTCATATGGGTTGCGTAGCAGGTAGGCAGGATGGAAGGTGGGAAGGACGGGGATGCCGTGATAGCTGTGAAACCTGCCCCGGAGCTTCGAGATCGGCTCCTTGGTTCGCAGCAGGATTTGGGTCGCAAAGTTGCCGAGGGCGCAGATTAACTTCGGCTTGATCGCCTGCAACTGGCCGATCAGGAACGGCTCGCACGAGGCGGTCTCATCCGGCTCCGGGTTTCGATTGCCGGGAGGACGGCAGTTGTGGCTTATCAGACCCGCAACGACAAAGGATTCGTCCTCCTCTACTCCAATGTTATAGAGCGGGAAGTTCCTGCCGGTCCTTCGATGTTCGACGTGCGTCACCGTCACATCAACAAACACGTACTCGCCGTCGTGATTCTTCATCAGACG
The DNA here is from genome assembly GCA_016190255.1 of Candidatus Methylomirabilis oxygeniifera. GTDB lineage: Bacteria > Methylomirabilota > Methylomirabilia > Methylomirabilales > Methylomirabilaceae > Methylomirabilis > Methylomirabilis oxyfera_C. Next base: position 2,125 of record JACPQX010000102.1, read on the forward strand.
CTTGAGAATCTCTTCGACCATCTTTGGATGCTGGATGATCTGTTCCCACCAGAGGTTTACGGTCAAGTACCCATTCTCCTCAGCCAAACCATCCTTCACCAAAGCCCGTTCCTGGACAGCCGGGTTCATAAACCCTGGCCCTCGTACCTCGATAAGGATTCTCTGATGAGGCAGGTAAAAATCGAAGGTCAGAGCGGAGCCTGGCAAAGCAAAGTGATGGATGTGCTCGATACCCAGTCTGGAGAGAATCTCTTTCAACTCTTCCTCACCATAGCCGATCGGGTGATTTCCGCGGCCGGCGGTGATGTTGTTAGCCCAGGCAATCCTTCCGCGGTAGCGTTCTTCAGCCGTCATTCGCTGGATCTTCGCCATTCCCTGAGCCACCAACCGGCGAGTCCGCTCGTTGGCCCGCGCAGTGATCGCAATCGGATCGCGTAGGCCTTCAGCGTACTGCTGAAGCATCGTCTGTCGAATCTTTTCCTTCGTTGCTTCACTCTGAAGAATGCGAACGTTATGGCACCGACGGCCACACGTTCTGACGATTCGACGCTCATATCGGTCGTAGCGGACGAAAAACGCTTGCCCGCATACTTCGCAGCGGTCACCCAAGGCCCGGAGACGGTCGCCGACCTGGATTTCGGACGCCTGTTTCCACTTTCCACCAGCCAAGAATGGGTGTTCCGGAGTCACAGATATACTAAACGACTTCCTGGTTTGACCTGCATCGGGACGGACTGTAAAACGGACAACTGTACTCCCTTTGGAGAGGATTTCACGTGGGCGAATGTAGGTCACCTTTCGGAAATGGCCACTATGTGTGAGAACCAGATCGCCAAGGCGGATGTCTTTGATTGGCTTGTACCCTTCGGCCGTGTAGATCAAGACCCTGGGACTAATAAAGCACTTGATGATATTGCAAATATAGACCTGCTCGCGGGTCAACTTCATCGCCTCGATGATCCGGGTGAGGAGCTGTCCGGCCCGCCCCACGAACGGCTCGCCCTGCTCGTCTTCGTCCGCCCCCGGCGCCTCGCCCACGAAGACGAGCCAGGCGTTCGGATCGCCGACGCCGAAGACGATGTGCTTTCGACCCGTGTGCAGCTTGCAACGCGTGCACTCACCCAGCTCCTCCCTCACCTGGGTGAGTGTCAGCGAAGGTGCCGGTGCCGCGCCCCGGCGTTCGGGCCAGGAGACTCGAAGATGTTCGATCCCCAGGAGTCCCTGCTGGCGCAGATGGGCGCGAGCCTGCTGGATCAATCCACGCAGCTCTTCGGCTTCAGCGCTAACTATCTCAGACACGCCACACGCTCCAACCACTCGCGAGGAAAGGGTCTAGGGTAGAGGGTATAGGGTTTAGGCTCAGAAGAGCCCTAGCGTTTACCCTAACCCTTTTCCCCCGGCTCTTCCCCAGACCCTGAACCCTAACCCCTATACCCTGTCTTTTCCCTATCCCCTAGACTCTCTCTTTTTTTGGAGGCGAACCACGCGGTCGAGGATTCGGCGCGCGACATGCCGTTTGGGTGAGAGCGGAACTTCCTCGATCTCTCCGTACAGATCGATCATGATCACGTGATTGGTGTCGTGGGAAAAGCCCGCCCCTTCCCACGTCACATCGTTGGCGACGATCAGGTCGAGATTCTTTTCCTTGAGCTTTCGCTCGGCGTGTCGCACCAGATCGCCGGTCTCTGCCGCAAACCCGACTACGATGCGCGCGCCCTTCTGCGGGCCGATCTCCCTCAAGATGTCGGGGTTTGGAACCAGCTCGAGGAAGTGTGACTCGTCGCTCTTCTTCAGCTTCGACTTGGAGGGCTTGGAGAGGCGATAGTCGCTGACGGCCGCCGCCTTGAGAACGATTGTCGCCTTCGGCAGGTGGTCGAGGATCGCCGCCCGCATCTGGAGCGCCGTTTGCACCTGAATGACCTCGATTCCTCTGGGGGCCGCCAGGGCGGTCGGACCGCTTACCAGGATCGTGTGGGCGCCACGATCCGCGGCCTCTTGCGCGAGGGCGTAACCCATCTTGCCGGAGGAGCGATTTGTCAGGTAGCGCACCGGATCGATCGGCTCGTGAGTGGGGCCTGCCGTCACGAGAACCACCTCACCCGCCAGATCATGCACGGGTTGGAGGATCTCTGTGACCGCGCGCAGGATCTCGGAGATCTCGGCCAGACGTCCGGGACCCCACATTCCCGATGCCAACTCGCCTTCGGCCGGACCGACGACCCGAACCCCCCAGCTCCGCAGCCGTTCGAGATTTTCCTGGACGGCCGGGTGCCGGAACATGTCGGCGTCCATTGCCGGCGCCAGGAGGACCGGGCGCGTGCTGGCCAAAAAGAGATTGGTCAAGAGATCATCGGCCAGCCCCCGAGCGAACTTGCCGATGGTGTTGGCGGTGGCCGGCGCGACCAAGAGGAGATCGGCGCCTTCCGTCGCGGCGATGTGGCGGATCTTCGCGTCATAGTCCAGTGTGAACAGATCGGTCATCACCTCTTGTCGGGAGAGGGTCGCAAAGGTAAGTGGTGTCACGAAGCGTTGGGCAGATTGGGTCAAAACGACCTTCACCGAGGCGCCGGCCTTGACCAGCTCCCGGAGGAGCTCCACTGCCTTATACGCGGCGATGCTCCCGGTTACGCCGAGAACGATCTCTTTCCCCTGCAGCCTCATTGGTTCACGGTTCATAGTTCACAGTTCATGGTTGATGGGTTCCCTTCAACCGTCAACCATTCACTGTCAACTGTCAACCATTCTCTTTCATCCGGGACGGGCAGTCTGCTCCAGCGCGCCGTACTGGGCCCGATAGCGATAATAGCTGCCAAGGACCCGCTTGACATACTGTTGAGTCTCCGAGAAGGGGATTTCCTCGATGAACTCATCGTCCGACCGATGACCCCTGGTCTCCACCCATCGGCGCACATGGTGAGGGCCGGCGTTGTAGGCGGCCAGGGACAGGATCCAGTTGCCCTTGAACTCCTCGAGCATCTTTGCAAGGTATTGAGTCCCGAACTTGATGTTCGTCGCCGGCGATTCCAGGCTCCTGCTCTCTGTTGTGACGCCGCCTGCATTGACGATCTGATCGACCGTCCTGGGCAGAAGCTGCATCAATCCGATGGCCCCGGCCCGTGAGACTGCTCGCTCGCCGAAGGCGCTTTCCTCCCGGATCAGCGCAACAACCAAGTAGGGG
>JACPQX010000101.1 GCA_016190255.1 Candidatus Methylomirabilis oxygeniifera
CTCAAAGCACAAGGGCATTGTTGATAATTTAGTATCAGTCTAATATATACTGATTTGTAACCATCTTGGAGGACCATGACAATGGCCAGCTTGACCGTGAGGATTGGCGAAGAATCTCACAAGGCCCTTCGAGAGATGGCGGCGCGTAGCGGAAAGTCGATGCAAGCAGTCCTTGCGAAGGCGATAGAGGAGTACCGCCGAAAAAGCCTCTTAGAGAATGCCAATGCGGCGTTTGCAGACCTTCGTAAGGATACCAAGGCATGGCATCGAGAACAGGAAGAACGGGCGGCATGGGATGTGACCCTTGACGACGGACAGGAGAAGGATTGACATGCCAGAGCCAAGTCGTGGTGAAGTGTGGCTAGTTGATCTCAGCCCCACCAAAGGACACGAACGGTCTGGAAGAAGGCCTGGCGTAGTCGTTTCCGTAGACCTGTTTAATCACGGCCCGGCAGGTCTGGTGGTCATGCTCCCTATCTCCACAGTTGCCAAAGGTGTTCCCCTCCATGTTCAGGTAAATCCTCCAGAGGGGGGCTTGAAGCAGAGGAGCTTTGTCAAGTGCGAGGATGTTCGGTCGGTCGCCAAGGAACGGTTGCTGCGTCGAGTTGGGGCGGTGTCCCCACATACTATGGATGGCGTCGAAGACCGGCTGCGAATCTTGCTCAATCTGTAATACCCTCGCGGGGAAAGGCGATGCGGGCTCGATTCCCTAAGGGGTGCTCCGATTCGGCCGTGGCCGCACGGGGCCTGGCGATGGAGGACCGACGAGGGCCAGGAAGTCCGAAGGGGGGATCACCTCCGCTTGCCCCTGACCCAGCGGATGGCCCCGGTCAGATCCGCTTCCGTCGGGCCGAGGCGTCTGATCTTTTCCCGAACTGCACGAAGCCCCTTGCCGCGCGCCGTCACCCGACAGGACAAGGCGATGCGGCCTCCGGAATGGCGAGCAGGGATTACCTTATCGGTAAACATCTCGTCTGTGCCTTACTCTCATTATGCGAAGGGCCTTTGACTTCTCGTCGATCTCATAGACGATCCGATAAGGGCCAACCCTGATCCGCCAATCACTCTTGGAACCTGCGATCTTCCTGCAACCAGGAGGTCTGGGGCCTTCCGCCAGGGCCTGTATCGCAGCAATGGTCCGGTGAAACTCCGGAGCCGGCAACCCCTTAAGGTCGCGCTCAGCTCTCCTCTCAATTAAGACGTTATACACTAGGAGAGTATTCCCCTAGAAAGTCCTCTAGTGTTCTGAACTCGAGCGGCTTCTTGCGCATCGCCTTCAGGACTCTGAGGTGCTCCGCATCTTCAAGGCGCTCAAGCATCTCCTCATACTCCTCAATGTCCACGATTACCGCCGCCGGTTTGCCGTTCCGCAGGACAATCTCCGGGACCTTTCGCTTTGGCTTCATTGTGTCATCTCCAGCCATGCCGCTGCCATGTTGCTGATCTTGAGTAGTGAGAGAGCCCTATAGTAGCAGGAGGAGGAGAGGTGTCAAGGGGAGGTGCGCTGGCGGGCGTCGCTGAGCATCTCGATGAGGACGGCGCGGCACTGCTCGGTCGTCGTGACTTCTCGCGGGAACGGGATGCGTGCGCTGGAGAGGCGAGCGCCGCTCTTGAGCCGGAGCTTGAACCCGAGGCGGTCTACAGAGATCATCACGGCCTCGTCGGACTCGGTCCCGGCCAGGACCCGAGCGAAGGTCACCAAGGCGTCGGCGTGATCGTGGTTCATGTGCTCGATAATGCCTGCGGCCGCATCGGCCAGTGGGTCGTGGCGCGCCGCCAGATACTCGTCGGCAGAGACCCAATCCATTGCCGCGAAGCCGCCGACAAAATAGACGTCGGTGATCTCCAGCCGGTAGAAGCCGAAATCCCCGAAATCGACCCAGTAGACGGCGTTTGAGTGACGGCCGAGGTACGTCTGCCGTGCAAGGGTGGCGTCCGCCCCGGAGAGCGGGCGGGCCTCACCCATCAGCGTGACGCGCCCCGCAGCGAGGGGATCGCCCGCCCAGTTCGGTTGGGTGACGAGCAGGCTGGCGCGCGGGTCGGCCTGGAGGTTTTGGGTGTGCATCGCCATGGTGCTGATGAGGAAGAGTGGGCGGCCGCGCGCATCGATTGCGTATGGCATGACGGAGCCGAACGGGTGCGCCGGGTGTTTGCGCGACAGGGTGGAAAGCGTCCCGATTCGACCAACGTAGACGAGGGTGCGGGCGCGCTCGGCGTAGGTCGGCTCGGGGACCAGGGGTGTGTCCGGGACGTCTGTTGGATAGGCGTGACGGTTCATGTTCGTGGTACTCCTTTTTGGGGCTCGAAAACCGTGCGGGAAAACCCGGGCGAGATCCTTCGACAGGCTCAGGATGAGCGCCTAGAATGCTTTAGGATCTTGTCATAATTCATTCAGCTGCCAGGTTGAGAACGCAACATCTGATTAGCGAATGTTCGGGGCGCTCACTCTGTCGAGAAAGGCGAGAAGGGTGCGGTTGAACTCCTCAGGCTGCTCCAGGTTGCACAGGTGCGAGGCGGAGCGGATGACGACCAGCTCGGATGATGGCAGGGCGGCGTGGATCGATCGGGCCATCGCCAGCGGGGTGCCCGGATCCTCCTCGCCCACGATCACCAGCGAGGGGCACCGGACCTCGCCGAGCCGTTCGGTGGTGTTGATTCTCGGGATGGCGTGGCAGCAGCCGATGTACCCTTTGGGCGGCGTGTTCCGAAGCAGTGCGCGCAGTCGGTCTATGACGTCCTGATGCTGCTTTCGGAAGGGCGCGGTGAACCATCGCTGGAGCGTCGGCTCGACCATCGGCTCCATTCCTCTCGCCACGACAGTGAGGATCCGCTCCTCCCACACGGGCAACGCGTCTGGCGGGTAGCGGCTTGTCGTGTCGCATAGGATCAAGCTCGAGAGCATCTGGGGGTGCTTGAGCGCGAAGACCTGACCGATCATCCCGCCCATTGAGATCCCCACGAAGTGCGTCTTCTCGATGCCAAGCCCGGTGAGCAGCCCGTGGAGGTCCTCCGCCATCTGGTCGAGGCTGTAGGGACCGGATGGGACGTTGGACTGGCCGTGACCGCGTGTGTCGTACCTGAGGACCCGGTAGCGGCCGCTGAGCGCACGGGCCTGCTCATCCCAGATGGAGAGGGTGCAGCCAAGGGCGTGGCTCATCGTCACGATCGGGCCTTCGCCCTCGATCGTGTAGTGAATATCGATGCCGTTGGCCGTGAGTTTCATCGTGCGAATGATCGGCTCGATTAGACTTTGGTGTGGTCGGGTTGCCACTGGGAGGTGCCGTCGGGGAGGAGGATCGGCTTGAAGTCGCCGAAGAGGTGAGGGGCCTCTCGCGTCATGATCTCGGCCACCTTCCCAAAGACGATGCGGATCTCCACCTCAGCTCCCGGCTCTGTTCTGGCTTCGATCACCCACCGGAGCGTCCTGGCGTTGGCGGTCCATATGATGGTCGTCGCGAGGCCGTCCGGCGCGACCCGCCGCATGGCGGAGGTCAAGACCTTCTTCTCGTGAAACGGCCGTCCCTCGATCTCCAGCACCTCCGCGAGCCGCTGTTGAGCCTTCTCGCTGGTCTCCACCACCTCTTCGAAGATGGCGAGTGCCTGCGGATTCTCGCGGATCTCTGGCGGCAGCCACATCCCGATCTCGGTCAGGCGCACAAAGCGAAGGCTCTCCTGGCTGATCGCCGTCCCGGCGCGATGTCTCACGAGTTCGTGAGTGAAGACACGGCTGACGTTGAAGAAGGCGAAGGTCCAGTTGGCGTGCTCCAGGACGCTGCCGTGCTTGACCTTCAGGATATTCTCCAGATAGGTCTTGTTGCCTTCCCGGATCTTCGTGACGTTGGGATTGAGGCCCGGCTCGAAGGAGCGATAGCATGAGCGCCCGGCCACCTCGATCAGCTCCTCTCCTGCTGAGGGGGCATCGGTGGCCCAGCCGCCGGCGCCCACCGCCTGAATATAAGCGGCAAGTCCTTCCTCGTTCATCGCCGGCCGTGCGAGGAGAAAGACCTGTGGCTCTACCCGCTTCATGCTTGCCCCCTCTTACCGGTCTGCGGGGAGCCGCTACATCTATAAGGATTAGTCAACGACGTCAGCCTCATACGACACATTTGCGGGACAGACACCCGCGATTCCAAGAGTGATGATGGTGCTCAGAAAGATCGTAGGGGCGCAGAGGGCGTAGTTAGCCTCGACCTTCCGGTTCACCTGCTGTTTGCCGCCGCACTTATTGAGGGCCACGCCGCTGTCGGGCGCATTGAGCGTGACCCTCGGCGTGAAGAACGCGACGAGCGGGATCGGCAAGGTGGCCATGTGGGTGCTGGTGACGAACTCAGAGCCCTCGCAGTGCCTGGCCTGAGCTGGTGGAGGGACCCGAGCATCGCGCATCATTGTCGAGCACGCCGTCTGGAGCATGAACAGAGCAGTCATGGCTCCGACAAGCCAGTTGGTCTGTGTTCGATGGACCAATGCTATCTCTCCTTCCGTGAGCCCCTCAGTCGTTGAGGGGCAGTAGTTGACTATATCAGCGAACCATTCTGATGATACTGGTACCGAATCGTCAAGAGAATTACTCAGGCAGTGATGGAGACGTTTCACGCTGCCCTCCTCCTTTTTGGGAGGCTACGGTGCGACGTTGGCCTATTCTTATGACGCTGGCCTGTCACCGTCAAGGAAAATTCTCGATCTGTCAGATGGGCCAGGACTCCCGGCGATACCCCATTTCCCAGAACATCCACTCGTACCGGCTGGTCACGATGAAGTGGCGCCGCATCACGTCGCGCTCAACTTCGTGGAGGCGCGCCGCGGTCTCGTCGGTGGCGTCGAGGACCGCGCGGACAAGGCCGCCGAACTCAGCCGAGGCGTACGTACCGATCCAGCGCGCATAGAGCGGGTCGGGCGAGCCGCTCCGTTCCAGCTCTTTGCCGACCTCCCAGTAGATCCAGTCGCAGGGAAGCAGGGTCGCGATCACCTCGTGGAAGGGGGCCGTGTGGGCGACCATCAGCAGATAGCTGGTATAGGCGAGGTTCGTGGGCGCAAGCGGCGTCGCGGCAACCTCCTGGCGGCTGAGGCCGAACTCCCTGAAGAAGCTCCCGTGCAGCGCGCGCTCGACCTTGAGTGCGCCCGCCGCGTGCTCGTTGAACATGATGATCCAGTCCTCCCGCGGGGCGCGCGCCGCCGCCATCGACAGCGCCCGGGCGAATTCGCGCAGGTACAGGGCGTCCTGGACCGCGTAGAATTGAAAGCTCTCGCGGGGCAGGGAGCCGTCCGTGAGCCCGGTGAGGAATGGGTGGCGCAGGATGGCGGTGTAGGTCGCCTCGATCGACCTCCAGAGTTCCGCGGTGAACCGTCGATTGGTCCTTTCTGAAGTCATATCAGCTTTTGAGCGCGAGGAGTCGGTGGGCGTTCTCCGAAAGGATCTTTGCGGCCACGTCCTGAGGAAGCTCCAGGGCGGCGAACTCCTGGAGGAGATCGGCGGGGGAGAACATCGGCACGTCGCTGCCGAAGAGGAACTGGCCGGAGAGCCGTCCTTTCATATCGCGCAGGACCTCGGGGGGCAGGTAGCGGTACCGCCAGCCGGAGAGGTCGGTGTACACGTTCGTTTTGTGGAGGGCCATCGCGAGGGCCTCGAGGTGCCACGGCCAGCCGACGTGGGCGAGCACGATCGGCATGTCGGGGAAGGCGGCGGCGGCCCGGTCGAGCAGGATCGGCCGCGCGAGATCGATTCGCAGCCTCTGTCCGCCTGGGCAGCCGGCGCCGAGCCCGCTTGTCCCGGCGTGCGTGATCACCGTAAGCCTCGCCTCGGCGGCGGCCTCGAAGAGTCGCATGGCCTCGTCGCTCGACGGGTCGAATCCCTGCATGGTTGGGTGAAGCTTCAAGCCGAGCAGGCCGAGGTCCGGGAGGCGCCGCACGCGCTCGACCGCGTCGGGCCTGTGGGGATCGACGGAGCCGAAGCCGATGAAGCGATCGGGGAACCGCTTGACGACGCCCGCGACGAGCTCGTTGGAGAGGGGAGGCCGCCCGGTAAAGGTCTCGGCGTCCCAGGCGAGGAGGACGCCGACCATGTCGAGCTTCTCATACTCGGCTGCGACGTCTTCCATGGGGCGGGCGGTCGCCCGCCTGCGGAAGTATCGCTCGGCCGATTCGAGGTAGGGCCCAAGGGCGCCATCAAGCCACTCCGGCACGGGCAGATGGACGTGGAAGTCAATCGTGGTCATCGGTGCCCTAGGGTCGGGGAAAGGACGTTCTCAAGTAAGTGGACTGGCTCTCGCGGAGGTCTATCATTCTGGCCATACTATAGCTGATGGCGCGTTGGTTGTGAAGCGGGAGCCATCAAGTCACCGTCATCGATTTCTCTCCAGCCACACCGACCCTCCCAGTGCTCCTCCAACTATTTCGCCCTAACTTGGTGGAGCATCGTGCCGGGCCAAGAAACGAGCATGGCAAGGCGCGGACCCCAGGGCCGACCGAGGTGTACATACCCAGGTACGTCGCAGGGAGCGCCCTGGGGGCCAGCAACGCCGCTAGGCGAAGTTGATTGGACCGGCACTAGCGCCTATCGGCGTCGCCCGATAAACTCATCGAGTTCTTGAATGAAGCCGCGTTTCTCCTCGGGGCTGACGAACGAGGCCTGGAAGGAATTCCTCGCGAGCCGGTGAATGTCGTCCCGGCTGAGATGCAGCTCCGCGTGAGCCGCCTGAAAGTTCTCCGTAATATAGCC
>JACPQX010000103.1 GCA_016190255.1 Candidatus Methylomirabilis oxygeniifera
AGAACGGTGGGAGTGCGGAGCCTGCCCTGAGAGTGGTCGCAGGGGACACTCCGTGCCCTCGCAATGACACATGGCTCATTCCCTTCAACTTAGGAAAGCACCCCCGAAACCCGACCCATTGACATTTCCGGGGAACTAATCTAGTGTACGGCTGCTTTCCGGTGGGTGAGGCCCACCGGAGAGAGGGGGGGCGAAACCGGGTGCCGGAGCTTCGGAAGGATCCGATCACATCGCGCTGGGTCATCGTCTCGACAGAGCGCGGGAAGCGTCCGTCGGACTTTGCCGCCGCGCCGCCGCCGAAGCAAGTGGGATTCTGCCCATTCTGTCCCGGGAACGAGGACAAAACGCCCGCGGAGATCATGGCCTACCGGAAGGACGGCAGCCTGCCCAACCGCCAGGGCTGGCAGCTTCGCGTCGTTCCTAACAAGTTCCCGGCCCTTCAGATCGAGGGAGAGCTGGATCGACAGGGTGAGGGGATCTACGACAAGATGCACGGGATCGGCGCGCACGAGGTCATCATCGAATCCCCAAACCATGATGACGCTCTGTCGACCATGCCCCGGGAGCGGGTGGAGGATGTCCTGTGGGCCTACCGGGAGCGGATCCTTGATCTCAAGAAGGATGATCGCTTCCAATACATCCTGATCTTCAAGAACCACGGCGAGCAGGCCGGCGCTTCGTTGGAGCACCCTCACTCCCAGCTCATTGCCACCCCGATCGTGCCCAAAAGGGCCAGAGAAGAGGTGGACGGAGCGAAGGCCTATTTTGATTACAAGGAGCGTTGCATCTATTGCGACATCGTCCGTCAGGAGCTGCAGCAGGAGACCAGAGTGATCGCGATGAACGACGAGTTCGTCGCGATCGCCCCCTTTGCCTCCCGCTTCCCCTTCGAAAGCTGGATCTTGCCCAGAACCCACGAGTCGTTCTTCCAGGACGCGCAGAAACCCGATCTGGTGAGCTGCTCGCAGATTCTGAAGGAGGTCCTTGGCAGGATGGAACAGGTGCTGATTAACCCGCCGTATAATTATCTGATTCACAATTCGCCGCTCCAGGAGACCGAGGTGAATCATTATCACTGGCACCTGGAGATTATGCCGACGCTTACCAAGGTCGCCGGGTTCGAGTGGGGAACAGGCTTTTACATTAATCCCGTCCTGCCGGAGGATGCGGCCAAGTACCTTAGAGAGGCGCGACTCTAGCGCCCCTCCAAATCGTCTCACCACTGCTTGGTGGGCACTGTGCCGGGCCAGGTGACGTTACTTGGACCGGCACTAACTGCATAAAAAGAGGTCAGACCGTAGGGGTGCTGCGCAAACCTTTGGCAACGCGGTGAGCCCGGCAAGAGGGAGTGCGGCCTGATAGCGAGCAAGAATGCAGGTTTGGTGGATCGGTGAAGCCCTGGCGCGGACAGAAGCGAGCTGGGCGTCTTGGCATACGACTTGCTTTTCAAGCGAGGCAGACGTTGAGGGTAGAAGGTGTGTGAGGGCTTAGACCGGGCGTATTACACCCATGCCGGGAAGGCGAATGCCTTCAGAGACGGGAGGTTGTCGGATGAAGAAAATCGAGGCGATCATCAAGCCCTTCAAGCTCGATGAAGTCAAGAGCGCGCTGGCCGAGGTGGGCATTCAGGGGCTGACCGTCAGCGAGGTGAAAGGTTTCGGCCGTCAGAAGGGGCACACAGAACTGTACAGGGGTAGCGAGTACACGATCGACTTTCTGCCCAAGGTAAAGATCGAGATCGTGGTTCCGGATGACAAGGCCGACAAGGTTGTCGAGACGATCCAGTCCTCGGCCAAGACCGGCCGGATCGGCGATGGAAAGATCTTCATCGTAACGATCGATGAGGTCATTCGGATCCGGACCGGCGAGAGAGGTGAGGCGGCGATCTAATATCCCCCTGCAGGCGGAGTTCGGTCGCTCCCCGGACTGTTCAACGCAGAACTGTTCGACCCGAAAAGGAGGAGATAGGCCCGATGACACCAAAGGATGTCATGAAGCTCGCGAAGGAGCGTGGCGCGAAGTTCGTTGATCTCAGGTTTATCGATCTACCGGGGCTGTGGCAGCATTTCTCAATACCCGTCCGTGAGCTCACTGAAGAGCTCTTCGCCGACGGAATCGGGTTCGATGGATCCTCCATCAGAGGTTTCCAGCAGATTCACGAGTCGGACATGCTTCTGATCCCGGATCCGGCAACAGCGGCCATGGACCCCTTTACCGCTGTTCCCACGATAATCTTGATCTGCAACGTCATGGACCCGGTGACGCGACAGATGTACACGCGAGATCCGCGGTACATCGCGCAGAAAGCCGAGGCGTACCTCAAGTCAACGGCAATCGCGGATACCTCTTATTGGGGACCCGAGCTGGAGTTCTTTTTCTTCGACGACATTCGCTTCGACCAGAGCTACCAGCATGGCTTTTATTTTATAGATTCCGAAGCTGGGTTCTGGAACGCAGGGAAGGAGGAAAAGCCGAACCTGGGCTACAAGCCTCGCTATAAGCAAGGGTATTTCCCCGTGCCGCCGATGGACAAGTTTCAGGACATTCGCTCGGATATGGTGCTGGCGCTCGAGTCCGTAGGGGTTCTAGTGGAGGTCCATCACCACGAGGTCTCCACGGCCGGTCAGACCGAGGTGGACATGCGCTACGGCCCGCTCACCAAGATGGCCGACAGCGTCCTCTGGTACAAGTACTGCGCCAAGAACACCGCCCGCAAGCATGGAAAGACAGCCACCTTCATGCCGAAGCCGATCTTCCAGGACAACGGGTCCGGCATGCACGTCCACCAGAGCCTCTGGAAGGGCGGCAAGAACATCTTCTGGGAGCTTGGGGGGTATGGCGATATCTCCTCGGCGGCGCTCTACTATATCGGCGGGCTCCTGAAGCATGCTCCTGCACTCTGCGCCCTCATCGCCCCCACGACCAACTCTTACCGGCGGCTGGTCCCCGGGTACGAGGCGCCGATCAACCTCGTGTACAGCCAGCGAAACCGCTCGGCCTGCGCCAGGATCCCCGTCTATTCCAAGAGCGAGGGGGCGAAGCGGATCGAGTTCCGGACTCCCGACCCAAGCTGCAACCCGTATCTCGCATTCAGCGCCATGCTCATGGCGGGGATCGACGGCATCCAGAAAAAGATCGACCCGGGCAAGCCAATCGACAAAGACCTGTATGAGCTCGAGCCGGAGGAGGCCAGGGGGATCAAGACCTTGCCGGGCAGTCTGGATGAGGTCTTGGACGCCCTTGAGGCCGATCACGAGTTCCTGCTGAAAGGCGACGTCTTCACCCAGGACGCCATCGATACCTGGATCGAGTACAAGCGAAAGAACGAGGTTGATGCGATCCGCCTTCGCCCGCACCCCTGGGAGTTCGCCCTCTACTTCGACATCTAATCTCCCTCCACCTCACCCTCCGGGCTGAGCCCCAAGGGACGGGATGAGGGGAGTACGCCAAGCCACGCACGGCCCCGGTCGATTGTCCGGGGCCGTTGTGTTTTTGCCCGTCAGGACTGCGTGAAATCCCTTGTCATTGCCCTCGGATCGTGATAAGCGTAGGGCGATTTCAGGAAGGTTTTGTACGATCCTGCGACAACAACGGGAAAGAAGGGTTTGGCTGCCGATCGGGCAGATGGAGGAGTCTTCGATGTTTCCACTGATTTGGCGCCGGGTTCAGCATCGTCGAGGACACGCCTTTGCCGTTGTCATTCTTCTCATGCTCATCTGGGCTCCAGTGGCATCGGCCGAGATGATTACCGCTGAAGGGGTGGTGGCGGTTACTGGCGAGAACATGGCCATCTTCAGGGAAAAGGCTATCGACGACGCGCTCCGCCGGGCGGTGGAGCAGGCGGTCGGCACCATGGTCTCCTCCGATACCATGACCAATAACTTTCAGGTCGTTCATGACAAGATCCTCGCTCAGACCTCCGGATATGTGAAGAGTTACCAGATCATCAAGGAAGGGCGGGTCGGTCAGGAGTTCCGGGTCACTGTCATGGCCGACGTGGGGCGCGACAACCTTCAACGAACCTTGGAGGCGCTTGGCCTGCTCCACGAGCTGAAGGAGAAGCCAAAGGTCATGGTCATCATCGAAGAGAAGGTCGGGGGCCTCTTCGGGACGACTGCCTGGGAGAATGTCGGCCAGGCCGAATCGACGCTCATGGAGCGCCTCGTGGCTGCAGGCTTCACTGTCGTCGATCCGGCCACAGTCCGGGCCAATATCCCGCGAGATAAGGCGCTCCGGTTGCTTGAGGGCGATCCCAAGGCCGCTGCCACTGCCGGCCTCCAATACGGGGCTCAGGTCGTGATTACCGGACGAGCTTTCTCGAAGAATGCGGGCGGGAGGCTGCTGGGAACGCAGATGCAGTCGATCCAGGCGACGCTTCAGGCCAGGGCGATTCGGGCAGACGATGGCCGCGTCATCTCATCGCGGAGCGACCAAGGGGCGAAGGCGCACATCGACGAGATGCAGGGTGGCGCGCTGGCGATCAAGGAGGCCAGTGAAAAGCTCTCCGATGCAATGGTGAACGACATCCTGAAGAGCTGGAAGAAAGACGTGTACGGGCGATCTCAGGAGATCACCCTGATCATCTCAGGGCTGGTGTCCTACCGGCATCTATCTGCGGTGAAGACATTCCTGGAAAAGGGCCTCCAGGGGGTCAAGGCTGTTCACCAGCGAAACTTCACGCAGGGGACAGCGGAACTACAGCTCGATTATGCCGGGAAGACAAGCTTGATCGCCGATGAGCTGTCGAACAAACAGTTCACCGGCTTTCGTCTGGAGCCCACCAACGTGACGCCGAACCGCCTCGACGTACGCGCGGTCATCGACAGATGACACCTGTGAGATCAACGGCTGACCTACTAGTAGAGGCGCGTGATCGTTTTCTGCTACTTTCGCCCATTGAACGTGCCGAGACGATGCATCGGGTGATCGCGGAGATCATTGCGTTGCGAGCTCAGGCCGAGGGGGTCTCGGAACGTGAAATCTATCAGCGATACCTTCGAGA
>JACPQX010000104.1 GCA_016190255.1 Candidatus Methylomirabilis oxygeniifera
AAAGAGGCGGAGGTGTGCCCTTGAGGTACTCCGATCCAGACATAGAAGCTGGCCTTCGGCCGATCCACGACGAACCCCAACGCTGACAAACCATCGACAAGCGCATCGCGTCGCTCCTTGTAGATGGCACACATCGCCGCAACACAGTCTTGCGGCCCGCTCAGCGCGGCAATTGCAGCCTCCTGCACGGCTTGGAACACCCCGGAATCCAGATTGGTCTTGATCCGCCCAAGGCCTGCCAGAATCTCGCGAGACCCGACGGCAAAGCCGATCCGCCACCCTGTCATGTTATACGTTTTAGAGAGGGAGTGGTACTCGATCGCCACCTCCTTGGCTCCCTCCACCCCCAAGAGGCTGTCCGGCAGATAGCCATCGAACGCGATCTCCGAGTAGGCGGCATCGTGACAAAGTACCAATCCGTGTTTCCGCGAAAAAGCGACCGCCTCGGAAAAGAAGGCCCGTGGCGCCACGGCGCCCGTCGGGTTGTTGGGATAGTTCAAGAAGAGCATTCTCGCCTTCTTGAGAACCTCCGCCGGAATCTCCTGAAGGTCCGGAATGAACGCGCGTTCGCGCGTGAGCGGCACGAAGTACGGAACCCCGTCAGCGAATATCGTACCCGCCTGATAGACCGGGTAGCCTGGATCGGGAATCAGGACGACACCACCCGGATCGACGAACGCCAACGGGATGTGCCCGATCCCCTCCTTCGATCCGATGAGGCTCAAGACCTCGGTCTCGGGATCGAGGGTAACGCCAAACCGTTTACTGTACCAATCGGCGACCGCTTTCCGGAAGCTCGGCATTCCCTCATACGAGGGGTACGGATGATTTCGTGCGTCCGCCGAGGCCTCCTGCATCCGCTTCACAATATGCGGGGGGGTGGGTAGGTCAGGATCCCCGACTCCCAGATCGATGATATCCATCCCGCGCCGGATCGCTTCCCGCTTCAACCGGTCGATCTCGGCGAACAGATACGGAGGGAGCTTGCTCAAACGGTGCGCCAGTTGAAAACGTTGAGCCATGCTCGGATCTCCCTGGTCGTGACTCCCGCCGAGTCCCTCGTTCGGACGCCGCGGACCCGTGAGGCCGCCCGCCTCGACCTTTCGGCCCCTCGGCCAGTGCGCCGAGCGCCGCCGCTCAACCCCTCACGATCGTATTGCTGAGCCGGCCGATCCCCTCCACCTCGATCTCGATCGTATCACCGGGCTGCATCGGGCCGACCCCCGAGGGGGTGCCGGTAGAAATCACGTCTCCGGGATAGAGGGTCATGACCGTTGAGATGAAATGAATCAGATATGGAACGTCGAAGATGAAGTTATTGATATTGGAATCCTGGCGGATCACCCCGTTCAGATACGCTCGGATGGGCGCATCGGACAGGTCCAGCTCGGTCTCGATCCACGGACCGATGGGCGCGAAGGTGTTGAACGATTTCGCCCGAGTCCATTGCCCATCCTTTCGTTGGAGGTCCCGCGCCGTCACATCATTGCAGCACACGTACCCGAGGACGTACCGCAGCGCCCTCTCGGCGGAAACGGCCCTGGCGGTCCGCTTGATGACGATCCCCAGTTCCGCCTCATAATCCAGGCGCCCGCACGGCTTCGGGTAGAGGATCTTACCGCGGTGGGGGAGGACCGCTGTCGGAGGCTTTAGGAATATGATCGGCTCTTCGGGCACGTCCTGCTTCAACTCCTCCGCATGGTCGCGGTAGTTGAGCCCAACAGCCACGATCTTGGAAGGCTCCACGGGCGCCAGGAATCGTATCCGCTTCAGCGAGTGCGTCTTGGCCGTCACGGAGAACCTGCCGAAGATGTCGCCCCGGATTTCCCGGACGACGCCGTCCTCCACGACCCCGTAGGTCGGCCGCTTGCCGACTATAAACCGGACAATTCGCATAGTTTCAAGTTCCAGGTTTCGGGTTTCGGGTTTCGGGTTTCACCTCAGTCATTCAGCCTTTCAATCCCAGCACATCCTGCATGTCGTACAGGCCGGGTGGCCGTCCGACGATCCAGCGCGCCGCGCGAAGCGCACCGCGGGCGAACGTGTCCCTGCTGTGCGCCCGGTGCGTGATTTCGATTCGCTCCCCCATGCCCCCGAACACGACGGTATGCTCTCCCACCACGTCCCCCGCGCGAAGGGCGTGGACCGCGATCTCCTCCTTGCCCCGCTCACCGACCATCCCCTTCCGGCCGTAGATCCCGGCCTTGTCCAGGTCTCGGCCCAGCGCGGACGCGATCACTTGGGCCATCCGGAGGGCTGTTCCGCTCGGGGAGTCCTTCTTGAAGCGGTGGTGGGTCTCGAAGATCTCGACGTCATAGTCCCCGCCGAGCGTAGAGGCAACCTCGCCGAGAACCTTGAATAACAGATTGACCCCCACGCTCATGTTTGGCGAGACGACACACGGCACGACTGCGCTCAACTCCTTTGCCCTGCTCAGATCCGCCGCGCCGAGCCCGGTCGTCCCGACGACCATGGGGACCTTCGCGTCTGCCGCGACGGCAAGATGAGCCATCGAAGCCTGTGGCGCGGTGAAGTCGAGAACGACCTGTCCCTCTTTTACCACAGAGCGGAGATCTCCGGCGAGGGGGATGCCGATCTTGCCGATGCCGGCCGTTTCTCCGGCGTCCTTGCCCAACCCCGGATGGCCCGGACGCTCCACTGCCCCGACCAGGGCAAAGTCGTCCGCCTCGTGAATCAGGGCGGCAATCCGCCCGCCCATCCGGCCACCCGCACCGCAGACGATCACCCGTATCATCACATCACAAGGATTAGGGTCGAGGATATAGGAACTATAGCAAACGACATAAAAGTTGTTTCATTGTCATTGCGAGCGACCAAATAAGTCGAAGCCCTGAGTGAAGCGAAGGGGTGGCAATCCAACACGCAGTGTCGCTGCGAGCACAGCGAAGCAGTCTCACCGAGATTCCTCGCTGCGCTCGGAATGACCTTTCAGGTCAGATTGCTTCAGTCACTTCGTTCCTTCGCAATGACGCCCTATTTAATGCGTTTGTATTAGTTTCGATTTCACCCGATAAGGCCGTACGCCCGCAGGGCGCCCTTGAGCTTATTGAGATTGGCCTCGCTCATCGGGCAGAGCGGCAGACGCAACTCCCCATTGATCATCCCCATCAGGGCCATGGCCGTCTTGACGGGGATCGGATTGGTCTCGCAAAACATCGCCTGGCAGAGGGGGAAGAGCTTCAGGTGGAGCTCCCTTGCGCGCTTCCAGTCGCTGCTGAGGAAGGCACGCGTCAGGTCCGCCACATCCCGTGGAACGATGTTCGCGACCACCGAGATCACCCCCTTGCCCCCCACCGCCATCAACGGCAGCGTCAAGGTGTCGTCCCCCGACAGGAACGAGAGTTTTGCACCGCACAAGACAATGTCATGGGTCATCTGCTCCAGGTTGCCTGTCGCCTCCTTCATCCCGACGATATTCGGATGGTCCGCAAGCGCCGCCAAGGTCTCCGGGAGCATGTTGATGCCGGTACGCCCCGGAATGTTGTAGAGGATCAGCGGAAGCTCCACCGCGTCGGCAATCGCGCGACAATGAGCAATGAGCCCCTGCTGGGTGGGCTTATTGTAGTACGGGAGGACCACAAGGGCGCCGTCAGCCCCGGCGTTCTTGGCGAAGCGCGTCAGATCGATTGCTTCCGCCGTGCTGTTCGATCCGGTTCCGGCGACCACAGGTATCCGCTTATTCACGGTTTGGATCGCCAGCTCGATCACGCGCCTGTGCTCGTCATGACTCAGTGTCGGTGACTCGCCTGTCGTTCCACAGGGAACGAGAACATCGGTGCCGCTCTTGATGTGAAACTCCACTAGCTCGCGGACCTTTGCCTCATCGACTCGTCCGTCTTTGAAAGGGGTCACCACCGCCACCATCGAGCCCTGAAATACTCTCTTCATGACAGCCCTCCTTGAAGACCGTTCCAGGTTCCGCTTCGCAGTTCCACGTTCCGAGTTCCGGGTCCCAGGTTACAAACTTGGAACATGGCACTTGGAACTTGGAACCTCACCTGGAACTATTCCTTCATCGCCTCGTCGAACAGCTCGCCCTGATAGATCAGGCGAACCTCCCCCTCGAAGAAGACCTCGTGAAACTCCGGCCCCCTGCCGCTGAAGTACACAGTGAGTGTCTCGCCGCTCCTGACACGAACCTGGACCGGGGACGGGACGAGCCCCAACGCGGCGCCAACCAGCGCCGACGCGACGGCCCCCGTGCCGCAGGCCAGCGTTTCGTCCTCGACGCCCCGTTCATAGGTCCGAATGGCCAGCGTGTGGGTGTCGAGAACGGCGGCAAAATTCACGTTGGTGCCTCGTGGCTGAAAGGCCGGATGAAATCGGATCCGGCGTCCCAGGGCCTGGACCGCGACGTCCTCCAGGTCCGAGCAGAAGATGACGGCGTGGGGCACACCGGTATTGATGCTGTGGACCTGGTGCGTGACCCCGTCCACGTCGATCGATTGGCGGAGACGAAGATCCTGCGGTTGGCTGAGTTGAACCTTAACCCGCCCGCCGTGCACATCGGCGCGGATCAAGCCGGCAAGGGTCTCAAACGCCATATGAGGGCCGGCAATTCCCAAGATCTCGGCGAACCGCGCAATGCATCGAGCGCCATTGCCGCACATCTCGGCCTCGCTCCCATCGGCATTGAAGATTCGCATCCGGAACTCCGCCTTGGAGGATGGTTCAACCAGGATCAGGCCGTCGGCGCCGACCGACAGGCCGCGCCGGCAGAGCCGCTGTGCAAGTACCTTGGGCTCGACCTCAAGCCGGCTATCGCGATTGTCGATCATGACGAAATCGTTACCGCTGCCACTCATCTTGTAGAAGCTCAGCTTCTGCATGCCGTCTCGTCCCCTAGCTTACCTCGCACTCCGCTGCGCGCACATTTCCAGTATCCTGTTTCAGGGATTCGCTGAATACGTCGCCCGGTTATGGATCTTTGGGTTAAGCCTGTCATCCTGAATCCTTCGACTGTCACTCTGAGCGCAGCGAAGAGTCTCAGGACAAGCTCCGTGAAGGATCTCTGATCACCTACAGATTCTTCGCCTACGGCTCAGAATGACACAATTCTTCCTACAGATCCGCCGGGAACTGTTCCCCACGTATGAGATCCTCGTAGCTTTCCCGCTCCCGAATCGTGAAGTAACGGTCTCCCTTGACCATGATCTCCGGAGGCCGGGGTCGGCTATTATAGTTGGACGACATGGTGTACCCGTAGGCGCCGGCGC
>JACPQX010000018.1 GCA_016190255.1 Candidatus Methylomirabilis oxygeniifera
CATCGTGATCGCTTCAGCGTGCGTAGTCTATCATAGAGGCGATTCGTGGAGCATGACGGAAATAATGTCGAGGGAGGCCGGTTTCACCGGCTGACCTCCCGTGGGTCCTCGCGCCCGGTAGTGTCCTAATTTGAAACTAACGTTTTGCGGATGCAGGTGCGGCGGTTCACGCGATTGACCGATGCGTTCTCAAAGTCACTGCGGAATCTGAAGGACGCCCTGGCCCTGCATTTTGCCCACCATAATTTTGTACGGATTCATGGTAGTCTCCGGGTGACTCCGGCGATGGCGACGGGGATTGCAGACCATGTATGGAACATTCACAGGCTCCTGCGCTAAGATTTTTGTTGCATCCAAGAGAGTCGATGTTGTAAAGGTAGTATCGTCTATGGTACTATGAATCCAAAAAAGCTTCGTAGGTGCGAACAGAAACTTGCCAAGCTTCGGAGAAGTGTTCCAAGTGCGAGACAGTTAGAGGGACTTGCAACATCCCTCGGCAGAAAACGAGTAAAGAGAGGGAAAGAACCAACCTGGGAGAGCATGGCATTTCCAAACTTCCGACCTATTAGCATCCCACGCCATTCATTTCTGAGTAGATTTACCGCCGGTAACATTCTGAGCCAATTAGAAGAAGATATTTTTAGGTTCAAGGAGATGCTCGAAAGTGGAGGACAGGACGATGCAAAAGACGCCTGAGGAATACCTAAAGGAACCCTATTCAAGAATTCTGATTCCTGATGAGAGGGGAACCGTGTTCGCGGAGATTTTGGAGTTTCCTGGATGCGTTTCTCAGGGAAAAACTGTTGAGGAAGCCTTCGAGAATTTAGAGGAGGTCGCAAAGTCTTGGATCGAGGCGGCGCTACATCATAGGCAGGAGATTCCATCAGCTTCATTAAGCCATGAGTTTAGTGGCAAGCTTGTCATACGGTTGCCGCGTGGTCTCCATCGTCGGGCAGCTCAGAAGGCCGAGAGAGATCGAACCAGTCTAAATCAGTTCCTCGCTACTGCCATCGCTGAAAGATTGGGAGCGGATGATCTGTATAATCGGATGGTTCAAAAACTTGCGCAGACACAAATCAACTTTATTAACATGCCAGTACACATATCCAATATATCTATGCAGTCGGTTTCTTCAAGCAATAAAGAGTCACTGACGCTTTCGCTTTCAGAACTTACAAATGGTGAAAGCAAGCGCAAATTCGCTACGAAGGTCTTATCAGGCAAGCGAAATAAGAAACAGAAATTTACGGAGGCTGAGAATGGCTGAGATAAATCAATATGTGTTTGATTTTAAGGAAGTCGTCGAGGCGCTTCTAAGGAAACAGGGCATCCGCGAGGGAATCTGGGGCATTTATGTTGAATTTGGTTTAGGCGCCGCTAACGTTGGTCAAACAGACGAACAGCTATTGCCAACAGCTCTTGTTCCAGTTAAGAAAATAGGCATACAAAGATTGGAAAAGCAAACCAATTTGGCTGTTGATGCATCTAAGCTCCCACCACAGAAACTAGTAATTAGACTTCCTAAAATCAAGTAGTCCTTAATCCACAATCCAACATTCAAATTAGTTGCCCACCGCCCTGCGGGCGACCCGCATCGAATGAAACCGTGGTGCGCTCGCGTGGTGGTGTCGGCACAGGGGTCGGTCTTGGTGCGCTCAGCCCGTAAGTTATTGGGTTTGCATGGGTTTTGCACATCCGATGTTAAGACCTCCCAGTTTGCTGTCCAAGTGAGTTTCTTTCTAGGACACTACCCCCGGGCCCTTTCGGCTTGACATCGACGGATCGCTCAAGTAGGCTCCATCCGACAACACGCCTCTCGCCCGGACCGCGAGAGGCGATGAAGGCGGAGGACCGCATCGAGGACATTTGCCATCCTCACGGCGGACGCGGGGCAGGGCAAGAGGGAGCAATGCACACCGCGCGATCAGGGGTGATGAGAGAGCGGGTTCGACGGATCGGGGAACGGGTTCTGGCCGGCGGAGCGATCACGTTCGAGGAGGCGGTCGAGCTGTTCGAGCGGTCAGACTACGATGTCCACGAGCTGTTTCACGTCGCCAACCGTCTCAGGTTGAATCGGTTTGGCAACCGGATCCACCTCTGCAGCATCGTCAACGCCAAGAGCGGGAACTGCCCGGAGGACTGCGGTTTCTGCAGCCAGTCGGCTCGACACGCGACCGAGATCCAGACGTACGGCCTGATTTCAACCGAGGGGATGGTGAAGGCGGCCAGGAAGGCTGGCGAGCAGGGGGCCTTTGCCCTCGGCGTGGTGAGCGCGGCGAGGGGCTATTCTGCCGCCTCCAAGGATTTCCGGAAGATCGTCGAGGGGATTCGGGCCATCGTTCAGGACGGGAGGGTTGAGGGCCATGCCTCCCTCGGCATCATGGGCCATGAAGAATTCCGACAACTGAAGGCGGCGGGCCTCACGGAGTTCAACCACAACCTGGAGACCGGCCGCTCCTTCTTTCCAAAGATCTGTACCACGCATACCTACGACGAGCGGGTCAACACTATCAAGGCCGCCAAGGCCGAGGGAATCAGGGTATGCAGCGGCGGGATCATCGGGATGGGGGAGGAGCCGGCTCATCGCGCCGAGCTGGCCTTCGCACTCAAGGAGCTGGATGTGGACGAAATTCCCTTGAACTTCCTGGTCTCCGTTGATGGGACCATGCTGGAACACGTGCGCCCTTTGGCGCCGCTCGACATGCTGAAGGCCATCGCCCTTTTTCGCTGGATCCTCCCAACCAAGAACATCTTCATCTGCGCCGGCCGGCAGCATCTCGGCGAGGTCCAATCGATGATCTTCTTTGCCGGTGCCAGTGGGGCCATGGTCGGCGATTTCCTCACGACGAAGAACCGGAGTGTGAGCGACGACCTCAAGATGTTCCGGGATCTGGGGCTCGACTTCGATGGGCCCCTCTCCACTGCTTCGACCCTTCGACAAAGCTCAGGACAGGCCCTTCGACAAAGCTCAGGACAGGCCCTTCGACCCTTCGACAAAGCTCAGGACTCAGGACAGGCTTCGACCGAGCTTCGCGTCACGACCGCTTTTTGACCGCAGCAATGGCCTCCCGCAGCCGTAGGCTCCGGCAGGACGACAGACGATACGTCTGGCACCCATTCACCCAGATGCAGGACTGGCTCCAGGAGCACCACCCGATCATCGAGCGTGGTGAGGGAGCCACCCTCATCGATATCGACGGGCGGCGCTACCTGGATGGTGTTTCCTCGCTCTGGGTCACCGTCCACGGCCACCGAAAGCCGGCGATCGATCGAGCCGTTCGAGCTCAGCTTGGCAAGATCGCTCACACGACGCTGCTTGGCCTCTCGCATCCCCTGGCAATCGAGTTGGCCAAGGCGCTCCTCCGGATCGTGCCGGACGGGCTCGCCAAGGTCTTCTACTCCGACAATGGGGCAACGGCTGTCGAGATCGCCTTGAAGATGGCGTTCCAGTTCTGGCGCCAGCAGGGCGGGCGGTACCGCCGAAAGACCCGGTTCATCGCCCTAGAAAAGTCGTATCACGGCGACACGCTGGGCGCGGTCAGCGTCGGCGGGATCGATCTCTTCCACCGGCTGTACCGGCCGCTCCTCTTCCCGGTCTGGAGAATCCCGTGCCCGTACAGGTCGCCATGGGACCGCTCTCGCCGGCCCGATTCGCTGGAACGGCTGGAATCTCTTCTGAGGCAGCGCCACGACCAGGTGGCCGGCCTGATCATGGAGCCGTTGGTGCAGGCTGCAGCTGGGATGTTGCCGTCACCGCCTGGGTTCCTGAAGGCGGTCCGGTCCCTCTGCTCACAATACAACGTCCTCCTGATCCTGGATGAGGTCGCCACCGGGTTCGGTCGGACAGGGGCGATGTTCGCCTGCGAACAGGAGGGGGTCACGCCGGACCTGCTCTGTCTGGCCAAGGGAATCACCGGCGGCTACCTTCCGCTTGCGGCAACCCTGACGACGCAGAAGATCTTCGACGGCTTCTGCGCCCCCTACGGGGAGCAGAAGACCTTCTTTCACGGCCATACGTACACCGCAAACCCCCTGGCGTGTGCCGCCGCCCTGGCCAACCTTCACTGTTTTCAGCGCGAGCGGACCTTGGATCGGGTCACGCTGAAGATCACCCAACTCAGGCGGGAGCTGGATTCACTCCGGTCGCTGTCGCATGTAGGCGATATTCGACAGGTCGGATTCATGGTCGGTATCGAGCTGATGCAGGATCCGGCACGCGGGGAGCCGTACCCGTACGAGTCCAAGATTGGAATACGGACGATACTGGAGGCGAGACGGCGGGGATTGATCATCCGACCACTCGGAAACGTCATCGTCCTGATGCCTCCGCTGTCGATCTCCAGCAGAGACCTGTCCCGAATGGTCCGGATTGTCGCAGACTCCATTGCGGCGGCGACGGGCAGGTGATGGCTCGTGGAATGTCTCACGGATAGCGGGCGGTGGCGGTGAGCGTTGTTCACGGTTCACGGTTCACAGTTCGCGGTATACCGTCAACCGTCAACCGTCAACCGTCAACCGTCAGGCCCTCGGGCCTGTTCATCATCGGGACCGATACTGGTGTCGGCAAAACGCTGGTCACTGCCGCGCTCGCGGCTGCGCTCCGCGCTCAGGGGATCGACGTCGGCGTGATGAAGCCGATCGAGACAGGCTGCCCCACCCGAATGGGTCGCCTGCTGCCTCAGGATGCGATGACGCTCCGGGAAGCTTCAGGGTCTCGAGATGCTCTTGACCTGATCAATCCGTACCGCCTCCGCGAGCCATTAGCGCCGATGGTAGCGGCGGAGGTATCCGGGCGGCGGATCGATATTGGGAAACTCAAAGAAAGTTTCGCTCGTCTGGCTGGTCGGCATCGGGTGATCCTCGTCGAGGGGGCGGGCGGCCTGATGGTACCGATAACAGAACGCTGTTCATTCTTGGATCTTGCGGGCCTGCTGGAGCTTCCTCTCCTCGTGGTGATCGGGTCCAGATTGGGCGCGCTGAACCACGCCAGGCTCACCGTGGAGGCGGCCCTTCATGCCCGCCTATCTGTGGCCGGGGCGATTCTGAACCATCCAAACAAGGACCGGTCGCACGCCCAAAGAACAAATCTCTCGGCCCTCGGCCGGATCTTGCCGGTGCCTGTTGTGGCGCAGATTCCCCATCTCGGCGCCGGCGGGGGCCAGCCTCTCTGGCGTGGTCCGCGCCTCCAGCGCCTGCTGGCCGGTTGCCTGCCGCGACTCCTGCCGGAGCTCTGGAGGAGGGACAAGGAGACATGAACGGGCCACGGCAGGTCCTCCTATCCGTCTTGCTGCTCCTGGTGACTGCCTGCGCCACTCCGGGGCCTCGCCCGCGGGCATGGGACTCCCTGTCGGGAGAAGAGGGATTGGCATCTTGGTACGGTGTTCCGTACCATGGACGCCGGACCAGCAGCGGAGAGGTGTACGACATGTACCAACTGTCGGCCGCGCACCGCGACATTCCCCTCGGGAGTTGGGTCGAAGTGACCAATCTTACGAACGCCCGGTCCCTCACC
This sequence comes from Candidatus Methylomirabilis oxygeniifera, assembly GCA_016190255.1. Lineage (GTDB taxonomy): Bacteria > Methylomirabilota > Methylomirabilia > Methylomirabilales > Methylomirabilaceae > Methylomirabilis > Methylomirabilis oxyfera_C. The sequence continues at coordinate 5,513 of JACPQX010000018.1, forward strand.
GTCCGGATCAACGATCGCGGGCCGTTCGTGGAGGGGAGGATCATTGACCTCTCGTATGCGGCGGCCTCTTTGCTCGGGGTGACCGGGCCCGGGGTTGTTCCCGTCAGGGTTCGCCTGTCGCAGCCGCTACCGGGTGGCACCGGTCCGCTACGGTACTCGGTCCAGGTGGCCTCGTTCACTGCCGAGTCGGCCGCCCGGGCGCTCAAGGCAGAGCTGGAGCGGAAGGTTCAGGGCGTCCACATCGTGAAAGTTCTTGTCAGTGGAGAGGTCTACCACCGGGTGCGTGTCGGAAGCTTTCCCTCCCGGACGGAAGCCCATGGCGCGGCGGAGCGACTTGCCAGCCTCGGCTATCGGGTGCTCATCATGGAGTCCGCCGAACGTCTGTGAGCCCCCTGCTGTGAGAATGACCCATACGCTTTTGTCGAGGGTAGTTGGTGAGGGTGTTGTTATTTGGCAAAAACGATGATAGGCACTCGTAAGATGCGAAAAATATTGACACTGAGAATATAACTGCCGTAGGATTTTCCCAACTGGAGAGGGCGGCGTAATAGGGGGATCGCGCTCAAAGGCTGATTTCCGACGCTCCGCCGGCGCCTTTCCGTTGGGCTTGTGGACCTCGGTGTGGAAGGAATGGAACGCATGACTCTGAAGAAAAGACCGGGACTGGCCCGGAACCGCGTCACGATGGTCACGATCATCCTGGCCGCCGAGGTGTTCGTAGCCGACCTGGTGTTTCCACTGGGCTTGGCGGTCTGGCTGCCGTACGCGGCCCTCGTGCTGATCTCTCTGTGGGCGCCGCATCGAAGGTACACGATCATTGTCGCAACAGCCACCACAGCACTTATTATTCTTGGATATTTCCTTTCCCCCCTTGCGCTTGCGGGCGTCGGATCACTGCAATCCCTGTTGAACCGCGCGCTCGGCGTGCTGGTGATTTGGGTCACAGCCTTGCTCTGCCTGCAGCGCAAGCGTGGGGAGGAGACCCAGCAGGCACTCCTCCGACTGAGCGATCAGTTGAGCCGATCTCTTGACATCGAGGAGGCCTACCCGGTCTTTGCAGCGGCGGTGAAGACGTACCTGCCCTACGATCGAATCGGGGTGGTCGTGCCGAAAAGAGAATCGTTGGTGGTGGCCCTGTCGGTCACCGGGTCGCCGTTGCCAAGCCACCAAGGGATGGAGTGGCCTGACGCAGCAGCCAGCGCGGTAGGATGGGTGCTGGCACACAACGACGCCAGGGTCGTACGGGATCTGGAGACAGAGCAGGCTTTTCCTGATGACGCGTTTCTCTACAAAGAAGGGGTCCGCTCGACAATCGTGTTGCCCTTGGTGGTCGGGGGGGAGGCGGTTGGGGCCTTCTTCGTAGAGAGCCGGACGCCTGGCGCCTACTCTCAACGGCACCTCGAATTACTTGGACCGTTGGCCGAACATCTCGCGCTCGCCCTTCAGAACGCCCGGCTGTATCACGAGGCGAAAGGCCATGCTCAGGAATTAGAGCGGCGCGTAGAGGAGCGGACCCGGGAACTTCAGGCGGCGAATCTCCAGCTAGAGGCTGCCTCGCGGCACAAGACGGATTTCCTGGCCAACATGTCCCATGAACTCCGGACGCCGCTCAATTCTATTCTCGGCTTTTCCGAGATCTTGAAGCGGCGAGCATATGGTCCACTGACGGCGGACCAGGATCTCTACGTAGACAGCATCCACGACAGCGGAAAGCACCTGTTGGCGCTGATCAGTGATCTCCTGGACCTTTCGAGGGTGGAGGCGGGGCGGATCGAGCTCCAGCCCCAGCCCTTCTTTCTTCCCGACGCTCTCCGGGCCGCCCTGTATACCATCCGCCGTCAGGCCGAGGGGAAAGGTCTCCAACTTTCATTGTCCATCGATGAAGGTCTCTCCATGCTCACCGCCGACCCGATCCGATTTAATCAGATCCTGTACAATCTTCTGTCGAATGCGTTCAAATTCACGCCGGACGGCGGGCAGATTGACGTCACCGCCCGCCGCGTTCACGGTTCACAGTTCACAGTTGACACAGCAGAGAACGCAGACCGTGAACTGTCAACCGTGGACCGTAAACCGTCGGGCGAGTTCGTAGAAATCAGCGTGGCCGATACGGGGATCGGGATCAAGCCCGAAGATCTGCCGAAGCTCTTCCAGCGGTTTACTCAGCTCAAACAGACGATCACCAAGCGGCACCAAGGGGTTGGGCTTGGCTTGGCCCTGACGAAGCAACTCGTCGAGCTCCATGGAGGAACGATCCGGGCTCACTCTGATGGTGAGGGACGAGGGAGTATCTTCACAGTCTGTCTCCCGCTGGCCGAGGTGCAGGCCGTACCCCAGCTTCTCGTGGTGGACGACGACAAGAACCTGCTGGAAGCCATCCGAGACGCGCTTGAAGCAGCCGGGTACAGGGTGAAGACGGCAGAAGACGGGGCGGCGGCCCTGGCTCAGATCGAAGCTGCCCGCCCGGAACTGTTGATCCTCGATCTCAGTCTCCCTGTAGTGGACGGCTGGGAAGTTCTCCGGCGGGTCCGTACTGGCGCGGCCACGCGCGCACTTCCGGTGTTAGCCATCACAGGGGTGGAGGTTGAACGCAGCGATCAGGTGCTCTCTGCGGGGGCTGATGAATTCCTTAGCAAACCCTTCTCAATGACCGTCCTGGAAGGCACGGTCCGACGGATCCTCCAACAGGGCGGGTCGGCAGATCACGTGCGGGGGCCGCAGATGCATCGCCTGGATCTGATGAGAGAGCCCACCGTGAAACCGGGCGCCTCGGAGGATGTGAGGATCCTGGTCGTGGAGGATCACCCCCGCGGGCGGAAGCTAGTCGTCGATCTCCTGGCGCCGGAGGGGTATATTGTCCTCCAGGCGGAGAGCGGCGTCGGGCTGCTGGACCGCGTCAAGCGGGAGCGACCGGACTTGATCCTCCTCGACCTCCAGCTTCCTGAGATAGACGGCGTGACGCTCGCCCGCCAGCTCAAAGCCGATCCTGACACCCAACGCATTCCGCTCCTGGCCATAACCGCCTATGCCCAGCCGGAGGACCGTGCGAAAGCGCTGGCGGCCGGCTTTGCCGACTATCTCACCAAGCCTCTCGACACGGAGAGGTTCATACAGGCCGTCGGTCACGCCCTTGGGCGGTAGGCGTCCCTCCGGATGTCGCCGGGTGCCTCTAGGGCAGCCGGGCTCTCCTCACCCACGATCATGCCTCCAGCGTTGAGCTGCTGACTGCCCTGATGCTGAAGCCTTCCCTCCCCCGCCGAGGGTCAAGGAACACCGCAGCCGCTCGCCAGCCTCGGGTACCGGGTTTTGATCATGGAGTCCGCTGACCGCCCCTGAGCGGCACTCCTCCAAAATGGCCTTCTCTACTCTAATCGCCTGTCACTGACCCTTGTACCATGCGCTGCAGCCTTGACACTTGACTTCTTGCGAACGGTGTGAAACCATGACTATGGTCAGATAGACATGGTCATCTTACCGGAGGTCAGCGATGAAAACCATAGCAGCCGGGAAGTTCAAAGCACAGTGTTTGGCTCTGTTGGACGAGGTCGCTCGCGAGCATGAAACGATCCTGGTGACCAAACGGGGGAAGCCGGTCGCAAAGGTCGTCGCGGTGACCGAACGGAAGGCTGACCTCCGTCAACAACTGAGGGGAAGCATCCTGCGTGAAAAGGACATTATTAACCCAGTGCCGTTCACATGGGAAGCCGTCTCATGATTCTCCTGGATACCCACGCGTGGGTATGGTGGGCCACTTCTTCTCCGAATCTCTCGAAGAACGCGGTCAAGGCCATCCGCGCGGCCCAAACATTGCACGTCAGCGCAATCAGTTGCTGGGAGGTGGCCACGTTGGCGGCAAAGGGGCGTCTGGTCTTCGATCGCGATGTGGAGGTCTGGTTGGACCTGGCGCTACGATTTCCCGGCGTCGAGTTGGTTCCTCTATCTCCCCGAATTGCGGTGCGCAGCTCCAGGCTGGAGAAGGGGTTCCTGGGGGATCCCGCGGATCGCATCATCGTGGCCACGGCGCTGGAACACGGCTGCGCCATCGTAAGCAAGGATGAGAGGATCCGCAGCTACCCGCGAGTGCGGGTGACCTGGTGAGCGCTAGGGCAGCGAGTTTTTTCGCTTGACGGGAAAGAAGAAATGAAGGTAGTAAGAGACCAGGCAGCCAACTGGCTGCTACATTGTCCAGGGGATAGGTCGGTGCGCGGTTGGGCCGCCGTATCTCACCGAAGGTAGCCTCATGAGTATTGAACTGGAGCGGCACCTCGCCGAACTGAAATCTGGCGAGCACCTCTGCCTCATCTACGAGGATGCCGCCCAGCAGATGGCGGCCATCGTGCCCTTCGTGAAGGCCGGCCTGACCCGCGGCGAATGCTGCCTCTACGTCGCCGATCACTCCACGATCGGAGATGTAGCCGCCGCCCTGGCCGGCGCAGGCGTGGATGTCCAGCGCGAACGCGAGCGGCACGCACTGGTCCTGCTGACCGAACAGGACGCGTACCTTCGGGGCGGGCGGTTCGAACCCGACGCGATGATCGACCTCCTCCGCCGGACGATGGAGCGCGCGCTCGATGTGGGCTTTACGGGGCTGAGGGCTACCGGCGAGATGATCTGGGCGCTGGGGCCAGCTATCGGCTGTGACCGACTGATCGAGTACGAGGCCAAGCTGAACACCTTCTTGCCAGGGACCCACGCGCTCGCGATCTGCCAGTACGATCGACGCCGGTTCGCGCCGGCCCTCATCCGCAATGTGCTGCGTACCCATCCCATGGCTATTCTGGGACATCAGGTGTGCCCAAATCTGTACTACGAATCGCCCGATCTGGCGCTTGGCCAGATCTCCGAGGCGGATCGGGTGGATTGGATGATCGCTAACCTGGAGCGAATGCGAACTACGGAGAGGGCGCTGCGAGAGAGCGAGGATCGCTATCGTGACTTGGTGGAGCACAGCCACGACCTGATCTGTACTCATGACCTGGAGGGCAACATTCTCTCTGTGAACCAACGGGCTGGAACACTGTTGGGTTGTGACCCGAGCGAGATTCTGACGAAGAATATCCGCGACTTCTTGGCGCCGGAGGTCAGGCGCGAGTGTGATGCCTACTTGGTCAGAATCCGGTCGGACGGTGTCGCCAGCGGGCTGATGCAGGTTCAGACGAGCGCGGGCGAAAGGCGAGTCTGGGAGTACAACAACACCCTGCGCACTGAAGGAGTCGCTGCTCCGATCGTGCGCGGGGTGGCGCGCGACGTCACCGAGCGCAAGCGGGCGGAGGAGACGCTCGAGGTTCGCGCCCGACAGCAGGCGGCAGTCGCTGAACTAGGTCAACGCGCGCTGGCAGGGACCGATCTTTCCACATTGCTGAGCGAAGCCGTCGCCCTCGTTGCGCGCACCCTCGAGGTCGAGTTCTGCAAGGTGCTGGAGCTGCTTCCAGACGGTGATGCGTTGCTATTGCGGGCGGGAACGGGCTGGATACAAGGGTGCGTGGGGTTCGCGATGGTGGCAGCGGAGACCGACTCTCAGGCCGGCTATACCCTGCTCTCCGGTGAGCCGGTGATCGTCGAAGACCTGCGCAGCGAAACACGATTCAGCGGGCCAACGCTGCTGCGCGACCACGGGGTGGTCAGCGGGATGAGCGTGATCATCCATGGTCAGGACTCCCCCTACGGTGTGCTAGGCGCGCACACCACCAAGCGACGGACGTTTACCCAAGATGACATACACTTCCTCCAGGCCGTTGGCAATGTGCTGGCTGCGGCGATTACGCGGACCCGGACCGAGGAGTCCCTGAAGATTAGCGAAACAAAGTTTAGAGGACTCGTGGAGTCCTCGCCGGACGGGATGGTCCTTGTAAACAGTGATGGAAAAATCATTCTCGCAAATTCACAAACGGAGAAATTGTTCGGTTATACGCGAGAGGAATTGCTCGGAGCAACCGTCGAAATGCTGGTACCCGAGCGTTTCCGCGCTGGGCACTCTCAGCAACGCGCAGGCTACTTCGCCAGTCCTCGCGTGCGGCATTCGGTTTCCGGCCTTGAATTATATGGCTTGCGCAAGGATGGGAGTGAATTCCCAGTTGATATCAACCTCAGTTACCACCAGACCAAGGAGGCACTCATCGCCGTTACCACTATCCGGGACGTCACCGAGCGCAAGCGGGCGCGGGAGACCCTGCAGGCGCTCTACCAGGCAAGCTTGCGCATCCAGGAGCCTCTGGGGCTTCGGGAACGACTTGACCGCCTTCTCCAGACAGCCCGGACTGTGTTGGAGCTGGATCGCGTCAACGTCCTTCTCTCAGACCCTGAAGGGCGGATGCTCCAAGCGATCGCCAGCCTGGGCGCCGAGGAACCCCTCGAGATGATCAGGGTGCCGATCGGGCCTGAGGGGGGTGGGGTGGCCCAGGCATATCTCACAAAGGAAGCGATCGTCTGGGATGGCCGGGGCCCGGTCCCTGAGACCCTCCGGCTGAAGCCGCCTTTTGATCAGATTGCGACACTCCGGTCCCGGGTTTTTGCCAACGTTCCCCTGGTCATTGAGGGGAGAGCGATTGGAGTCATGGGGGTCGATCGTAAACACAGCCGGCGGCTCTTCGAGCCGGCCGCGCTGGAGCTACTCCAGCTCTTCGCCGCGCAGGCTGCGCTCGCCATCGAGCATGGCCGGCTCTATGAAGCGCAGCGCATGGCCGCCATTCAACTCGAGGCCACCGTCGAGGCCCGGACCAGGGAGCTGCAGGCCGCGAATGTGCGACTTGAGGAGGCGAGCCGGGTGGCCGAGGAGGCCTCTCGCCACAAGTCGTCGTTCCTCGCGAACATGTCCCACGAATTCCGGACCCCTCTCAACGCGATTCTCGGGTTCTCGGAGCTCCTGGCACAGCAAACCTACGGCCCCCTGACCCAGAAGCAGGCCCGCTATGTGGACAATGTCCATACGTCCGGTCAATATCTCCTCGCCCTGATCAACGACTTGCTGGACCTTTCGAAGATAGAGGCGGGGAGGCTGGAGCTGCACCCTCAAGCCTTCGGTCTCCGAGAAGCTCTTGAGGTAGCCCTCCACACCATCCGCCCCCAAGCGGAGGCTAAGCAGCAGCTCCTGTACCATCACGTCGCCGGCGATCTCTCAACCATTGTGGCAGACCAAGTCCGGGTCACGCAGATCCTCTACAACCTCCTGTCGAACGCCATAAAGTTCACCCCAAGCGGCGGGCGCATAACAGTGACCGCCCGCCGCGTGCCGCGTGCCACGTGCCACGTTCCAAGTTCTCAACCCGGAACCTGGGACCTGGACCCTGGAACCGCGAGCGCGAGCGAGCTCATTGAAATCGCCGTGGCCGACACGGGGATCGGGATCAAGCCGGAAGACCTGCCGAAGCTATTCCAGCCGTTCACGCAACTGGAGCAGACGTTCACGAAGCAGGCCCAGGGGACCGGGCTCGGCCTCGCCCTGACGAGACGCCTCGTCGAGCTGCACGGCGGGACGATCTGGGCCGAGTCGGCAGGGGAAGGTCGGGGGAGCACTTTCACGGTCCGGCTCCCCTTGCGGCTGCCCGCATCCTGAGGTGGTGAGACGCAGATATGCGCAACCACCAGCCGCCATCCTCGAAGCCGCCTCGAATCCTCATTGTGGATGACATCCCGCAGAATGTCGATCTGGTGAGCTCCCTGATGCGGGCCGAGGGGTATGAGGTCGCCTCGGCCGCCGACGGGCTGGAGGCCCTGGCGCGGGTTGCCTCCGCTCCACCGGACCTGATCCTCCTGGACATCATGATGCCGACGCTGGATGGCTATGCGGTCTGCCGCCAGCTCAAGGCGCGCCCCGAGACCCGCTTGGTGCCAATCGTCCTGATCACCGCGTTGGGGGATGAAGCCGACAAGCTCATGGGGATCGAGGCAGGGGCGGATGACTTCCTCACCAAGCCGTTCAGCCAGGCGGAGCTGAAGGCTCGCGTCCGCTCTCTGCTCAAGCTCAAGACCTTCACCGACGAGCTGGAGCACGCCGAGGCCATGTTGTTGACGCTTGGCCGGACAGTGGAGGCGAAAGACCCGTACACGCAGGGGCATTGTGATCGGCTCTCGGCCTACTCGGTCGCCCTTGGACGCGCGCTCGGCCTGGCGCCTGAAGAGTTGACAGCCCTCGAGCGCGGGGGGGCCCTCCACGATGTAGGGAAGATCGGAATCCCGGATGCCATCCTTCTCAAACCCTCCGGGCTCACGGCGGCGGAGTGGGCGGTCATGCGCGAGCACCCGGAGATCGGCGAGCGGATCTGCCTGCCGTTGCGGTCGCTGAGACGAGTCCTGCCGATTATCCGCCATCACCACGAACGGTGGGACGGCAGCGGGTACCCCGACGGTCTCGCAGGCGAGGCGATTCCCCTCACGGCCCGAATCCTCCAGGTTGTGGACATCTTCGACGCGCTCACGACAGAGCGCCCGTATAAGCCTGCCCTGTCACAGGCCGCCGCGCTCGCCGCCCTGCAGGATGAGGTCGCTCGCGGCTGGCGGGATCCAAAAGTGGTCGAGGCGTTCATCGAGCTGGCGGAACGTAGAGAGCTTCCTCCGGTCCCGCACGCGCTATAGGTCATAGGCGAGATCGTCGTGGCCCGTACCATCGGCCGGCCGATGGGGTTGACACGATGGGAGGTCTGATGCCAGGGCGAGATGACACGACGACGGGTTCATCCCTCCGTCGATATGTCCCGATGGCCCTCTTACTGTGCGTGGGGGTGATACTGTCCGTCCTGGCTTTCGGCTTGGTGCGCGGATGGGAACAGAAGCGCATCAAATCTGAATTCGACCGGCGGGCGAGCGACTTGATGGCAGCCCTGGAAAGCGGCCTGACCCAGCATCTGGAGATACTGTATTCCTTGGGGAGTTATTTCCCCGCCTCTGACTTCGTCAATCGACGGGAGTTCGCCGAGTTTGTCAAGCGATCCTTGTCGATTCGTCATGGCATTCAGGCGCTGGAGTGGGTGCCCCGAGTGCCTGACTCCAAACGGCCTGCTTACGAGGCTGCCGCGCGGCGGGATGGGCTTGCCGGCTTCCGGATTTCCGAACGGGATACAGAAGGGAAGATGGTGACGGCCGCGCGGCGCGAGGAGCATTTTCCCGTCTACTACGTGGAGCCGCTGGAGGGGAATGAGGCTGCGCTGGGATTTGATCTCGCCTCGGATCCCATCCGGAAGGAAGCGCTGGAGCGCGCGAGGGACACGGGAGAGGTGGTTGCCACCGGACGGGTCACGCTGGCTCGAGAGACCGGCAAGCAATATGGCGTGCTGGTCTTCGTGCCGATCTATCACAAAGGCGCACGTCACGACACCCTCGCGGAACGCCGCGGGAACCTGCACGGATTCGCCGTGGGGGTGTTCCGGATCGGCGACCTCATGGAGGCGTCTTTGAGGGGGCTGGACCGGTGGGGCATCCATATCCATCTCCATGATACGGTGGCGAAGGGCCACGAGCAGTTTCTCCATGCGACTGAGCCGTCTCAAGCCTCTCTGGAATCGCGCCCCATTGTCAGGGAGATCGCGAGCGACAGCCGCGCGCCGCGCTGGGGCGGAACGCTCGACGTGACCGGACGGCAATGGTCGGTCCTGTTCCGCCCGACGCAGGGATATCTAGCCGTCCAGACAACCTGGCAGCCCTGGGCCGTCCTGGGTGGCGGGCTCCTGTTGACTGCCCTGCTGGTGGCATACATGTCCACACTGCTGGGTCGGACCACCCACATCGAGCGCCTCGTGAAGGAACGTACCGTCCAGCTCACCAGGGCCAATGAGGACCTGGGACGAGAAATCGCCGAACGCGACCGGGCCGAGGAGGCCCGGCGGGCCTCCGACGCGATGTTTCGGGATCTCCTGGAGGCCGCCCCGGACGCTATGGTGATCGTGGACCGGGACAGCCGGATCGTCCTGGTCAACTCGCAGACGGAGAAGCTGTTCGGCTACGCTCGGGCGGAGCTGCTCGGCCAGCCGGTGGAGACCCTGGTCCCCGAGCGCTTGCGAGGCGGGCACCCGCGCCACCGGGACGGCTACTTCGCCGATCCCCGGACCCGGCCCATGGGAGCGGGCCTCGATCTCTTCGGCCGCCGGCAGGACGGGGGCGAGTTCCCCGCCGAGATCAGCCTGAGCCCCTTGGAGACGGCGGATGGCATCCTCGTCACGGCCGCCATCCGCGACATCACCGAACGTAAACAGGGGGAGCGGGCGCTTGCGAAGCAGGCAGAGCAGATGCAGGCGCTTCGGGCCACGACAGTGGGGATCGCTCAGGAGCTTGACCTCACCGCCCTCTTGGACCTCATCACCCGGAGGGCGGCGGAGCTGATCGGGGCCGCCTCTGGCGCGATCTATCTTTGGGAGGAGGCGACTCAGGTCCTTTCCGTGGAGGCGTGGTGCGGCCTCGGCGAGTGGATGAGGGGGATGCGCCTCAGACTCGGCGAGGGAGTGGCCGGGGTGGTCGCACAGCGCCGTCGGGGGTTGATCGTCAACGACTACCGGACCTCCTCCTACGCGAGCCCCCTGTTTCTGGATCGGAGCGGATTCACTGCTGTGATCGCCGAGCCCCTTCTGTACCACGAGCGGCTTCTCGGGGCGCTCACAATCAACAATGAGGGCACGGGACAACATTTCACCGAGGAAGACCGAACTCTTCTGACTCTCTTTGCCGCCCAGGCCGCCATTGCCATCGAGAACGCCCGGCTGTACACAGCAGCTCAGCGGCGGGCCGAGCGAATCGTCTCGATTAATCGACTGACCAGCGTCATCAGCTCCTCGCTCGATCTTGGTGAGATCTATCAGGCCTTCGCCGAGGAGGTGAGGCGGCTTCTCCATTACGACAGGATGGGAGTCGTGGTTCCGGACCACTCCGGCGAGGGACTGGCGATCGTCCAGCTCGCCACCGATCGACCGACGCGAGCCGGCCTAGGGAGCATCTGGGCAAGGAGGGCTGGCACCGCCATCGAGTGGGTGATGTTGCACCGGCAGCCCCTCATCACACGAGATTTGGTCGAAGAGCGACGGTTTGCAGAGGATGAGTTTCTGTTGAAGGAAGGGATCCGGTCCTCCATTCGCGTTCCCATCATCTCCAAGGGGGATGTGATCGGCGCCTTCTTCTTGGACAGCGCCAGAGCCGATTGCTACGGTCAGGGTGATCTCGATCTCCTTGTCCCCATTGCGGAGCAGTTGGCCACCGCCATCCAGAATGCCGGCCTCTATGAGGAGGTGCGGTCAGACGCGCAATTTCAGGCCGCCTTGGCCGAGTTCGTGAGGGTCTGTGCCTCAAACATCGAGCCGACATCGCTCCTCTCCCTCGTCTGTGAGCAGATGGCGAGCCGCTTGGAGGTGGATGGCTGCTATCTATGGACCCTCGACGAGGCCGCCCATGATCTGGTGGGCGCCGCTGCCTTCGGCCATAAGGCCGACGAATTTGTCGGACTTCGGGCTTCCTTGGACCAGCAGGACTCTGTCAGCGCCAAGGCGGCCAGGACCAGGAAGCCGCAAGTCGTCCAGGATGTGGCTGCCAGTGAACTGGCAGGAGCGCCGCTGGCCAGCCGGTTTGATTCGAAATCCCTCCTGGCCCTTCCCCTCATGGCCAAGGAGACGGTGATGGGCGTGATCATCCTTAATGACATCCGCCGAACCGGCCGCTTTGACAGGGTTCGCATCCAGCGGTCAGAGATCTTCGCACATCAGGCGGCTACTGCCCTCGAGAACGCCCGGCTGTACTCCGCGCTTGGCGATTCGAAGCGGCGGCTCGAGCAACTGTATAGCCTTAGCCTGACCATGCAGGAGCACCGAACGCTGCAGACCGGTCTCGACCTCATCCTGAAAGGGGCGCGGACGGTTCTTGGCTTCGAGCGGATGAACATCCTCCTCGCGAACCCCGAAGGGACGCGACTGACTGGCGTGGCGAGCTTAGGCGTGGAGGAGCCCCTTGACCGGATCCACGTCCCACTGGGACCGGAAGGAGGGGGGATCGCGAAGGCGTTCTTGGAGCGGAGGGATATCGTCTGGGAGGGCCAAGGACCGGTGCCAAACGAGTTGCGCCTGGCCCACCCCTACTCGGAGATCAAAGCCTTCCGCTCGCGAAGCTTCGCGATCGTGCCCCTCATCGTCAGGGGGGTGGCGATCGGGGTCTTGGGCGCTGATAACAAGTTCAGCCAAAAGCCGATCCCATCGGAAACGATTTACCTTCTGAAGACCTTCGCCGCCCAGGCCGCCATCACCATCGACAATGTTCGTCTTGACGAACAGGTCACAGAGTACGCGAAGGATCTGGAGGAGAAGGTGGAGAACCGGACCAGGACGTTGAAAGAGGTGCAGATGCAGCTCATCCAGTCGGGGAAACTGGCTGCCGTGGGGACCCTGGCCGCAGGGGTCGCCCACGAGCTGAACCAGCCCCTGATGGTCATCCGGGGATATGCCCAGGAGCTGCTGGGAGATGAGCGGATCGCCGACGAGGAGATCCGAGAAGACCTGCGCCGGATTGCGGCTCAGACGACGCGAATGTCGGCCATCATCAGCCACCTCCGGGACTTCTCCCGACAGTCGAAGGGGAAGCGACAAGTGATCGATTTGAACCAAGTTGTGACACAGGCCTTGACCTTCCTCGAACAACAGTTGAAGACCCGTAACGTTGAAGTGGTCCGGCAGCTCCATCCCGGCCTTCCTTGGGTTTGGGCCGATCCACTGCAGATCGAGCAGGTCCTGCTGAACCTTGTCACGAACGCGCGAGACGCCATGGAGAAAGCCGGGAGGGGGACCATCATCGTCCGCACCGAGACAATCCAAGACGCCGGGGTGGCCCTCAGCGTCACCGACACCGGCCCTGGGATTCCCCCGGACCTTCGGGCGCGGATCTTCGATCCGTTTTTTACCACGAAGGAGGTTGGCAAAGGGACCGGCCTGGGGCTGAGCATCTGTCACGGGATCGCGGAGGAGCACGGGGGGGAACTCCGAGTGGAAAGCCCGGTGGCCGACGAGCGGGGCGCCCGCTTCACGCTGGTGCTGCCGCGCTCCCTTCGGGACTCCAGTGAGAGTGATCGGGCATGAAAATCGTGCGAATCTTGCTGGTCGATGACGAGGAGGAGGTCCTCCGCCTCCTACAGCGACGGCTCACGCGCCGGGGCTACGCGGTCACCACTGCGACCGATGGCAGCCAGGCCCTCGCGTCGCTCCAGCACGGGGCGTTTGACGTCGCCATCCTGGACTTCATGATGCCGGGCATGAACGGCCTCGAGCTGGCGGGTCAATGCCGCGCCAGGGACCCGGGCTTGAGAATCCTCATGCTGACCGGGTCGCCGGTCATCGGGGAGATCGAAGCGGAAGGGTATCTCTGCCTGCGCAAACCGCTCGAAAACCTGGAGGAGCTGGACCAAGCAATCGAGCGCCTCCTGGCCCCGGAGAGCGAAGGACACCCGGAAGGAAGGGAGAGATGAGCGGGCGTCGCATCTTGGTAGTGGATGACGACAGGGATGTGGTCGTGTTTCTGAGTAGGCTTCTCCAGAGGGCCGGCTACACGGTCGTCACCGCCGGGGACCCCTCCCAGGCGGTGGCGCAGACCCACCAGGAGAAGCCGGACCTCATCCTGACCGACGTCACGATGCCGGCTGGCGGCGGCTTCACCGTTCTGGACCATCTGAAGACGTCTACGACGACCGGCCCCATCCCCATCATCGTCCTCACCGGCAACGACGACGCCGAGGTCGAGGCCCGCGCCCTGGCCGCGGGGGCGGTCCACGTCCTGCGAAAGCCGTGCGACAATGCCGTCCTGCTGGAATGCATCAGGACGGCGTTCCGCGAGGGGACGTGAGCGCGCAAGAGCGCATTCTTGTCGTCGATGACGATCCGGAGGTCCGGACCTTACTCTCGCGGCGCCTCCGACGCGCGGGGTACGTTGTCGAGGAAGCAGGCGATGGGATGGACGCCCTGGGACTGGTGGACAAGGCAGTTCCTGATGTCGTGGTGACCGATATGGCGATGCCGCGCCCCGACGGCCTGGGGCTCCTGAAAGAGCTTCGAAGCAGAGATCCCGAGCTTCCGGTCATCGTCCTGACCGGGCACGGGTCATTGGATAATGTCATCCTGGCGATGCGGGACGGAAGCCTGTTCGACTATCTGCTGAAGCCATTGCCCGACCTCGACCTGTTGGACGTGGCAGTCCGGCGCGCGCTCGAGGTCCGGCAACTCCGCGCTCGTGCTCGAGAGGCTGATCAGGTTGTCGCCATGCGAGAGCTGGCCGCGACCGCGAGCGACCGGATCCTGAATCCTCTGAGCGCCATCATGCTTAGCCTGGTCACCCTCCGCCAGGAGGGGATTGCGCCGCAGGCCAGGGCCACGGCCGCGGCCAGGGTCGAGCAGGCGATCGACATCATCACCAGGGTCGTCCGCCAAATGCGCACAGTGGCCCGGTACACGCCTCGGGAGGTCACCCGTGGACTCCGGGAGATCGATCTCGAGACAGCGACGGCTGAAGAGCAGGAGACCGATTAGTAGAGATGACGCCGGCTGGGGAGAGGTGGGCCGAAGAGCGAGACCGCCTGTATGCTGTCTTCGAGGCGACCTCCGACGGGATTGCCCTGTTTGACCTTGAAGGCAGGCTGTTGCTGGCCAACCTGGCGTTCCGAAAGTTGTTCGGGGTGATCCCTGAAGGACTGTCCCGAGATGATCCCGCGTGCACGCTCGCATTCCTGAAGTCGAGGGCTAAAGATACCACGGAGTTTGAACGAGAGTTCCGGAGGCTCCTCCTCCAGCGGGATACACCGGAACGTGATAGGGTCGAACTGGCGCTTCCCCACCCGCGCTCCCTCCTTCGAGTGCGCACCCCGGTATTGGATGAGCGGGGGAATCTTGTTGGGCACGTCCATACGCTGCGCGATGTGACCAAGGAGCAGGAAGTCGCGCAGATGAAGTCGGAGTTCGTTTCCAGGGCGTCCCACGAGCTCCGCACCCCCCTCACGTCGATTAAAGGCTCGCTCCAACTCCTGATCGAGGGCGCGAGGAATCTGCCGCCCTTCGAACAGGAGCTGCTGAGTGTCTGCCTGAGAAACACCGATCGGCTGATCCATCTTGTGAACGATATCCTGGACCTCTCAAAGATGGAGGCAGGCAAGCTCAAGCTGAGGCTTTCCGATCAGGTGGTGGCTCATCTGATCGAGCGCGCCGTGGCCGGCATCACGCATCAGGTGGAGGAACGAGGGGTCACGATCGAGGTTTATGTGCCCCCGGATCTGCCTCAGGTCCGGGTCGATCGAGATCGTGTCGTTCAGGTGTTGACGAACCTCCTGGACAATGCGATCAAGTTCTCCGGCCCGGGCGAGCGGGTCAGGGTAGCTGCCCGGGGCCCCCAGCGTCTGGAGCCAGGTACGGGAGGTGTGCCTGGTGTCGTGTCGCCCCTCGCCCCTCACCGCTCTCACCCGGGCGATTTCCTTGAGATCAGCGTGACCGACCAGGGCCGAGGCATCGCGCCGCACGATATCGACAAGTTATTCTTGTCGTTTCAGAAGCTGGATGGCTTGACAGCAAGCGACACCCCGGGGACCGGACTGGGGTTGGCCATCTGCAAGGGGATCGTCGAACAGCATGGCGGAAGGATCTGGGCAAGCTCGGAGGGTCTTGGCCACGGCACCACCCTCACCTTCCTCCTCCCCGTTCTCGGGCCGCCGCGGCCCCGTATCATGGTGGCCGATGACGAACCCAGATTCGTCCGACTCCTGACCAATATCCTCGAACCGGAGGAATTTTCGGTGACCTCGGCTCCCGATGGTGAAAACACGCTGCGGATGGTCGAGCAGGCCGTGCCGGATCTGCTGATCCTGGATCTGCGCCTTCCTGGATTGGATGGATGGGGGGTGTTGAAGGCTCTGCGCGCGAGGATCTCTACGCGCCACCTGCCGATTCTGGTCGTGACCGCTCTGGGCGCCGAGGACGCAGAGAAGACGCTTGCGCTTGGAGCAGACGAGTACCTGAGCAAACCGATCTCCCCTTCCGTCCTGATTGATACCGTTCATCGCCTCATTGGTGACGTGGAACGCCGGCGGCGAGAGCCGACCGAGGCGTTCGCGGACGCCGGCGCGGGGCCGATCTCGGAAGCGGACACGGGACGGCCGCGCATCCTGATCGTCGAGGACAATCGGGTGAATCTGGAACTGATGGTTGAGCTGCTCTCGCCCCATGGGTTCGAGGTCCATTCGTGCGGTGATGGGAGGGAGGTCATGCGGCTGGCTAAGGCGAATCACCCCAACCTGATTCTGCTTGACATCAACCTGCCGAACATCGATGGCTTGACGCTGGCCCGGATGCTTCGCGAAGATCCGGAGACTCAGACTATCGCGATCCTGGCAATCAGCGCCTACTCCATGGTCGGCGACAAAGAGCGGATGGTCGAGGCGGGGTGCGATGGGTTCATCCCCAAACCGATCGACACTGGGACCTTCTTGGCAACGGTCTCGACCTTCCTCGATCGCGGGAGAACCCCAGGGGTTCCTCGTGGCGAGGCTGGCCGCAGGTTGCCTGAATCGTAGCGTTTCGTCTCTCTACAGCAAGCTTTCTCTGAAGTCCTCTCTGAGGGACCGCAGCGTGTGGAGGAGGGGCCGGCGTTGACAAGAGGCAGGGACGGGACAGGGATCGATGGATTGGACGCCTTAATCGAGGGAGGGTTTCAGGAGCGGAAGGCCTATCTCATCTGTGGGGAGCCGGGGACCGGGAAGACCACCTTCTGCCTTCAGTTCCTGTTGAAGGGGCTGGGACAGGGCGAGCCAGGGGTCTATGTCACGATCGACGAAAAACCCTCGCACCTGATCGAGGATGCCCAGTCGATGGGGTGGGACCTGGCGCCGCACCTCGACCGGAAGGAACTCCTCATTCTCGATGCTTCGCCGTACTTCACGAACCTTCGCCTCGGGAAGGAGCGGGAGCTTGACGTGCGGCAGATCGTGTCCGACCTGGGCAAGCATATGAAGTCTCTGGGCGCGCGTCGCCTGGTCATCGATCCCGTCGCCCCGCTGATCTTCAAGGAAGAGGGCCAGGCGGTGGTGATGGAGTACATTCGGAGCCTCATCTTTTCGATCGAAGACAACCTCGGCTGCACCGCGCTCTTCACCTCCCATATGGTCACCGGGAGCGAGCGCCTGAGCCGGTTCGGGGTGGAGGAATTCATCGTGTCTGGCATCGTGTTGCTCCGGATCGTTCGAGCGCAGAACCGGTATATCAGGACCCTGTTTGTTCGAAAGATGCGCGGGACCGCCCTCGATCTGACGGAGTACAGCTTTGACATCGTTCGGGGCCGAGGCATCGTCCTTCGTCAAGCCGTCTAAGAGGGGTTCGTATCGCGTCGAGGACACCTTATGGAACCCGTGAAGATCCTGATCGCCGACGATGAGCCCGATATTGCCCTGATCCTGAAGACGACCCTGATGAGGAACGGGTATACGGTCGTGGTGGCAGTGGACGGAGAGGAGGCGTTGGAGAAGGCAAGGGCCGAACGCCCCGGTCTCCTGCTTCTCGACCTGATGATGCCGAAGAAGGATGGGTATCAGGTATGCCGGACGCTGCGCGAGGATCCCCAGTTCAGCCTGTTGCCGATCGTGATGCTCACGGCGAAGGGGGAAGCGGCGGATCGCTTGCTGGGCTTCGAGGTGGGCGCCGACGATTACATCATTAAGCCGTTCGACCGGGATGAGTTGGTTGCGCGGGTTCGGGCGATCCTTCGCCGCCGGCCCCAGCAGCAAGCCGTCCAGCCTGTCGAAACGGCGGAAGGCCTGGTCCCGACCGGCCTGCCATCGCTTGATCGGGTGTTGGAAGGAGGGGTGCCGAAGGGCACCAATCTCCTGGTGCTCGGCCTCATAGGAAGCGGCAAGTCAAGCTTCGGCCGAAGGTTCGTGGCGGCCGGCCTGGCGTCGGGAGAGCCCTGCCTGTGCATCTCGGTCGATGACAATCCATCGGTCGTCCGCCAGGGGCTCGACGAGGCCGCCGCGGGGGCGCTCTCCACCTGCGAGCGCGCCGGGCTGTTCAGGCTGGTGGATGCTTACTCGTGGTGTGCCGGCGGCGCGGGAACGGCCGAACGGTTCGCCGTCACCGGCATCCTGGAGCTCACGCAGCTTTCCGGCGTGGTTTCGGACGCGGCGGGGGAGCTCGGCCAGACCATACAGGACAAGCGTGGCGGGCGGCGGGTCATCGATTCGATATCGAGCCTCTTGGTGAATTTCGAGCTCTCTTCAGTGCAGCGTTTCGTGGCCCATCTTGCTCGCTCCGCCGTGGCGTGTGGTGGCGTCAGCTCCCTGTTCATCGTGGAGGGGGGGGCCGTCAGCGATCAGGCCTTGAACAACATCCGGTATGTGGTGGATGGCGTCCTTGAGTTCAGGCGAGAGGAGACGCGTCACTATGTTCGGGTAGCGAGCATGAAGTGGCGGCGGGCCTCTCCGAGCTGGACCGAAATCACCCTGACCTAGCGCTCCTCCAACTATAGCAAACGACATAAATGTTGTTTCAGTGTCATTGCGAGCGACCAAATAAGCCGAAGCCCTGAGTGAAGCGAAGGGGTGGCAATCTCGCCGCTTTTGGGATTGCTTCAGTCACTTCGTTCCTTCGCAATGACGCCCTATTTAATGCGTTTGTAATAGCTCGCCATAAGTTGGTGGGCCTCGCGAGGGAGTGGGTTGATGCAGGCGATCGTGCTTGCAGGGGGCATGGGAACGAGACTTCGGCCGCTTACCTACACGCGACCGAAGCCGATGGTGCTTGTGGCGAATCAACCGGCGCTCGACCATATCGTGGCTGCCGCCGCGCAGGCTGGCTTCTCCGAGGTAATCGTCACGACCAACTATATGGCCGAAACCATTCAGGCGTATTGTGCGGCCGACCCATTCCAGATCCCCGTCCGTTGCGTCAAGGAGGACCGTCCGATGGGCACGGCCGGAGCCGTCAAGAACGTTGAATCGCAAATCACGGGGCCCTTCGGCGTGATTCAGGGCGACAGCCTCTCGGAGATCGACCTGACCGCACTGATGGCCTCCCACCGCCGGCTCGGCGGGACCGCCACGATCGCCGTAATGCCTGTGGAGAATCCGTCCGAGTTCGGGATCGTCGAGCTGAATGGCGACGGGAGGATCGTGCGGTTTCTGGAGAAACCGAAGCCCCAGGAGTGTTTCAGCAATCTGGCCAATACCGGGTTCTATATCCTCGAGCCCGAGATCCTCGGCTTGATCCCTCCCGATATCAGCTACGATTTTTCATTCGAGCTGTTTCCAAGACTTCTCGCATCGGGCCGGCCGATCTTTGGTTGGCAGACCCGGGCCTATTGGATCGATCTTGGCCGGATTTCCAGCTATCTGGCGGGTAACGTCCATTGCCTTGCTCGTGAAGAAAGCGCGATTGTCGCATCGCGGACGTCCGTCAGTCCGAGCGCCGTTCTTCATCCTCCCGTCCTGGTGGGGGACGGAGTGGTTGTCGAGGAGGGGTGCGAGGTCGGTCCATTTTCGGTGATCGGCAATGGTGTTCGGCTGGGGGCCGGATCCAGGGTGCGACGCTCTGTCCTCTATGACCGGGCCGCGGTGGCCGCAAGGGCCGTCCTTGAGGAGTGCGTGATCGCCGACGAGACGAGGGTGGGTCGGGATGTCTCGATCGAGAGACTGGCGGTGCTCGGGAGAGGATGCGCCGTGGGGGACGGGGCGAGGATCAAGGAGGGCTCGCGGATCGGTCCTTTTGTCGTTGTGGAGCCGCACAGCGTCGTGGAGGGCGTGCTGTCGCCGGACCTTGATCGAATCGAGCGAAGCCAGGCGTTGCTGACGGGCCATCCTGCGTTCGCCGGCCTGGTTCCGGAAGAGCTGGCGATCTGCATGACCCTTTCCGAGGTGGGTGAAGCGCCCGCGAAGACGCTCGCCAGCATCGCGAAGATCCCTTTTTCTCGAATCCACTCCGTGCTCTACGCATTGGAACAGCGTCGGTTGGTGGTCGCCAGGGGGGAGTCGCCGAAATTGTTCTCGCTCCTCTACGAGAATCCGGATCGGATCGCCTTGCGGGCGGCCCAACACCGATAGGAGGCGCCGAGCGATGCAGACGATCGATCGCGTTCCGACAGGAATTCCAGGATTGGACGGCCTGATAGAGGGCGGGTTCCCGCGGGGGCGGATCACCCTTGTGACGGGTTCGGCCGGCGCAGGCAAGACCACCTTTGGCATCCAGTTTCTCTGGTCGGGAGCGGTCCAGCATGGCGAACCCGGGGCCTTTATCACGCTGGAAGAAGAGGCCCTCGACCTCCAGCAGGAGATGGGACGCTATGGATGGGATCTGAAGCGCCTGGAGGAGGAGCAGAGATTCTGCATCATCCAATCGCCCGTGCCGTTCGAGGTCGCCGGCGTGTCCGTGTCGATGGACGATCTCCTCGACGCGATCCACTCGAAGGCCGTTGCCATCGACGCAAAGCGCATTGTGTTCGATTCCGTGGCGGCCCTGGGCCTGCCGTACAGCGACCCGGTCCGCTTGCGGAGGGATCTCCATCGTCTGTGCGCGATGCTGCGGGAGCTGGGATGCACCGCGCTCCTCCTGACAGAGCGTCCCGAGGAGGAGAACCGGATTACGCGCTACGATATCGAGCAGTTCGTTGCCCAGGGTGTCATCGTGCTGCACCTCAGCCGAAAATACCGCGGGATCGAGATCAGGAAGATGCGTGGGACGAAGCACGATACCAACGTTCACACCGTCAGGATCACCGATAAGGGGATTGTGGTGAACCCCGGGGAACACCCTTTTTGAGCGTCGAGCGAGAAGTCATGCAGAACCTGGGCGCCGCCATTATCGGGAACGGGAGGATGATTGCCACCCTGAATGCGAGGGGACATGTGCAGAGTCTGAGCTTCCCGAACCTCGACTACGCCCAGAACATCGGCGAGACACGCTATGGTCTCTACTATGGTCTCCCGGATCAGGGATGGCTCTCATGGGATGATGACGAGGGATGGACCGCAAGCCAGCAGTACATTGCCGGGACCAATCTTGTCGCCACCGACCTTCGGCACGAGATCACACGCGTCCGGCTCTCCCGGGAGAGCTACGTGCTGCCGACGGAGGCGATCCTGGTCCAGCGGAGCCGGATCGTCAACGAAGGCGAGTGGGAGCTCCGGGGACGGCTCTTCTTCTACGGTCAACTGAATGTGGGTGAGTTCCAGGGCAAGAACACCGTGCTCTACGACGAAACAGCCGATGCCATCGTCCAGTGGAAGCGGGAATACTGGTTTGCGGTCGGCGCAGATCGGCCTGCGACTGAGTTCCAGTGCGGCAAGATCGATGACCCGGTCGATGCGAAGCTCGACTGCCGGGACGGGCGGCTGATGGGTTATGCGAACCTCTTCGGTCACGTGAACTTCGCGCTCGGCTGGGAACTGACCGGGATCCCGCCCGGCGGCGACATCGTGGTCGCCGTGTTCCTGTGCGGTGGGTTGTTGCAGGAGGAGGCCCTGGAGCGCCTGCAGTACGCCAGGAAGATGGGCGAAACGGAGCTTCGGCACAAGACGGTGAATTACTGGCAGGGTTGGCTGAGCGAGGGGCGGCGGCCACCGGTCGGCGATGAGCTGGGGGCCCTGCATGATCGGTCCGAACTGGCGCTGGCTCTGCTGCACGATCGATCCCATGGCTCGTTTATCGCCGGCCCGCTTGATTACGACTACGCCTACTGCTGGCCCCGAGATGCATCAGAGGTCTGTTTGGCTCTGCTGCATTCTGGGCGCCGCGAGCCGGTCCGGCAGTTCCTGGAGTTCTGCCGCCGGGTGCAGTCGAGGGACGGTTCCTGGTTTCATCGCTATTGGGCGAACGGCGACAGGGCGCCATCGTGGTGCGCACTGCAAAAGACCGACCAATACGACCAGACGGCCAGCGTCGTCTGGATCCATCACGTGTACGGGGTGACTCTTCCCGCCGGGGAGCGGAGCGGCTTCTGGGAGGGGGTCTGGCCGGTCGTCAGGAGGGGCGCGAACTTCCTGTACGACAGGATCGACGGAGAGACCGGGCTCCACCTCCCCTGCACCGATCTCTGGGAGGAGCGGGTTGGTCAGTTCGCCTATACCTCGGCCGCCTTCTTCGCCGGCCTCAAGGCGGCGTCCGCCATCGCAACCGAGTTGGGAGAAACGAAGGCTGCCGGCCGTTGGGATGAGCAGGCCGAGCGGCTCCGTCGAGCGGTTCGCGGGCTCTTGTTCGGCGCGCATGGCTACTTTTGTAGAGCGCTCGGCGACTCGACGCCGGACGCGTCCTCGCTCGCGGTGATCGACCCGTTTGAGCTGCTGGATGTGGCCGATCCGGCACAGCGCGAGGAGGGGCGAAGCGCGATCCGGAATATCGCCGATCACCTCGGAAGGCCGGATCCGAAACATCCGGGTCGTGGCCTGGTGAGGTATCCGGGCGACCAGTACCGGGGACAAGAGAATCGGTGGATCATCTGCACGCTCTGGGTGGCACGCGCGGCGCTTCGACTCGCCGAAGGGTTCATCGGGTCGTTGGCCCTTGACGAAGCCTCGGCGCTCCTTGGGGAGGCCAAGGCCTGCCTTGACTGGTGCCGGGCCCACGCGAACCCCGCGGGGTTGCTGCCGGAACAGGTCTATGGCGGCGACGGTGAGCCGGCCTGGGTCGTCCCGCTTGGATGGAGTCTGTCATCCCTCATCTACACGTGTCACCGTGTGCAGGCGGTCGAGGCTCGATACCAGGAGGCAAGAGAGCTGGGTCCGGTCGTGGGGTACCGGGACCAGCTCTCGCCGGAGGAGTATGCCGTACTAGTTCTGCTGCGCCGGGGAGGGCCGATGCCGGGGGCGGAGATCAGCCGGCAGGCCTCCTTTCCGTTTTCCCAAGTCTTTCCCCTGCTCCATCGGCTGGTCGAGAAAGGGTTGATCGAGGGGGCATCAGGAGGGCAGAAACTCTACCGATCAAAGGTCTGAGGCTGCACAGATGGCCGGTCTGTTCCGATCCTTTGATCCATCCGCTGATCAAGATATCCGAGCCCCGGGCCGCGACCCGCGGGCGGCACTCTGGGTGACCTGCCCGCTCGTCATCCTTGCCCTGCTCTGTATCTATCTGCTCTTTCGGACGCTGGCCTTTTTCGATCCGTCGTACCGGCCGATCGACCGTGTGGCCTCCGTGCTTCTGTTCGGGTCCGAGCTCTTCAACTTCGCCCACGCTATTGGGTACCTGCTTGGCACCGTCAAGGCGAGACGAAGCTATAGGGTTCCCCAGGAGCATATGCTGGCGGCTTTTGTAGAGCCTCCCGTGGCGGTTCTCATCGCGTCGTTCAATGAGCCGAGGGAGGTCCTGGAGGATACAGTGGTCGCGGCCTCCGGCATGGATTATTCTCGAAAGGCCCTCTACTTGGTCGACGACTCGACCAAGGAGGAGGCCCGGCAGGGGGCAGAGGAGCTCGCCGCGCGATACGGGGCCAGGCTGGTTCGCCGCGCGGAGCGGCGCGGATATAAGGCCGGGGCCATCAATGACATCCTCCCGCATCTGCAGGAACCCTACATGGCCGTCTTCGATGCCGACGCCAGACCCGTGTCAACCTTCCTGCGCGATCTAATCCCGCTTATCGACCGTGATCCTGCCCTCGGGTTCGTCCAGACCCCGCAATTCTATGAGGGAACCGAATCGCTTCCGGTCGCCTCTGTCGCAGCCACTCAACAGGCGGTCTTCTTCGAGTACATCTGTGAGGGGAAGGGCATATCAGAGGCGATGTTCTTCTGCGGAACCAATGGGATCTTCCGGCGCGAGGCGCTGCTCTCGATCGGGCGACGGGTCGGTGGCCGCATCGAGTATTTCGATGAGTCGTCCGTGACGGAAGACTTCGCGACATCGCTGACCCTGCATCAAAGGGGTTGGCGGTCGTTGTATTACAACCGGGTGTACGTGTACGGCATGGGACCGGAGACGCTAACCGCTTATTTCACCCAGCAGATGCGTTGGGCCATGGGCAACCTCGGGATCTTCCCGCGGCTGCTCGTGGACATGCTCCGTCGCCCGCGATCACTGAGGCTTGGCCAGTGGTGGGAGTACCTGCTCTCTTGCACCTATTATTTCGTTGGGTGGGCGAACTTCGTCTTTATCATCATGCCGATCCTCTTCCTCTTATGTGGCGTGCGCCCCCTGATCGCCGATCCTGTCGCGTACCTCGCCGCGTTCGTCCCGTACTTTGCAACGTCCCTCTCCCTCTTCTATGTCAGCTTGGCGTGGCGGGGCTATCGAGTCCGAGATCTCTGGTTGGGTCAGGCGCTGGGGTTCGCGACCTTTTGGATCTACATGAAGGCGGCAGCGGCGGCGATGCTGGGACGCAAGCGGGCGTTCGGCGTCACGCCCAAAGGGGTCGGCGGGAGGCTGCCGCTTCGGGCGCTTTGGCCCCAAGCTACGATCATGGTGCTGAGCTATGCGGCAGGGGTCTGGGGGGCGCTGCGCTTCCTCTACCTCGACCCCGCCATGACCCTGCTGATCAACGTTCTCTGGGCGTGGTATCACGTCGCGCTCCTCGTTCCCCTGTTCTGTTACTTCAACCGCCCCGTGGAGATCGAGGGGCGAACGAGCCTGTTCGATCGATACCTTCTTGAGCAGGCCGCTTCGGGCATGCTCGACTCCCCCGAGAGAAGGCGGTGAGGTTGGGGGAGAGAGGCGGCCCAGCCGGGGTCCGGTCGCGCAGGCAGGAAACGGGACACTGACCATGCTGCACCGACAGGTACTCGCCGTCTTGTCCGGCCTCATCGTGCTGACGGGCGGGGAGGTCGGGCTCTTCCTGTGGCTGAACGAGGCCGAGATCGCCGCCAGGCGGGCAGACGCCCTGTTTCGCAGGCAGGCGTATGCGGCGGCGGTTGAACTGTATCAGCAGGCGCTGCGCCGACACCCGGGCCGCCCCGATCTCTTGCTTCCCCTGGCGAAGGCGCTTGGCGGAAGCGGGCGTCCGGCGGAGGCCCGGCTGGCAGTGGGGCAGGTCCTGGCGGTGGCCCCAAGAGACGTGCAAGCTCATCAGGTTGCGCTCGAGCTGGCCTGGCAAGCGAAGGATCGGGCGGGGGTGATCGACGCCGCCACGGCCCTTCTGGCTATCGACCCGAGACATTCGGTTGCCCGGCGCGATCTGGCAAGAGCGCTCGCGGCCGTGGGTCGCTCTGAAGAGGCCGAGACCGAGTATCGACGCCTTATCGAGGGCGTCCCATCAGAGGTCTCGGCGATGGTTGAGCTTGGGGTCCTCCTGGAGGCCAGGGGGGACAGGGCGGGCGCCGTGGAGCAGCGCAGGCGAGCGCTCGCGGCCTCCGCCGGGGACCTCGATGTCCAGCTTGGCTTGGCTGACCTCCTTGCCGCAAGCGGGCGCTTTGCCGAGGCCGCCGATCTCTATCAGCGCCACCTGGCCCGCCGCCCGGGCGATCGGAGCGTCCGGCTTCGGCTGGCCGAGACGCTGAACGCGTTGAAGGCGTTCGATCGGTCGGCCGCTGAATACCGGGTGGTGTTGGAGCAGTCTCCCGACGATGCCGAGACCCGCGTTAAGCTCGCGCGCGCCCTGTCGTGGTCCAAGCGGTACGAGGAGTCGATCGAGGAGTACCGGCGGGTTCTCGGGGAGCGATGAGACGGCCACCGCGGTGGCTCCGCGCGGGGTGGGGCGACCGACGAAGCGCAGGCATGTGGACCCTCCGATCCTCAATCCTCTCGGTCACGCTGGTCATTGGGGCCGCCCGCGCGATGGTGCTTCCCGCCGATGCCGAGGCCGCATCGAGGGTGCGCGAGACGCCGATCTCCCTCTCCCAACGCATCACCGCTGGGGCCAAGGAGCGGGATCCGGCCGGTGAGGCGAAGCTTCGCTGGGAGCTGGCCCGGGTGTTGCGTGATGCAGGGCGAGGTGATGAGGCGATAGGCGAATACCGGAAGGCGCTGGCCCTCGATAGTCGCATGGAAGAGGCGCGTCGCGAGCTTGCCCAGCTCCTTCGGTCTCGCGGTCGCCCTGCCGAGGCTGCTCACGAGTTTCTGAGACTCGTTCGCGGCCGGCCGGGCGATGCTGCGTTACGGCGGGAACTGGCGGAGACCTGGGTGGAGGCAAAACAGGAGGACCGCGCGATCGGCGAGTTCGAACGCCTTGCGGCCGGCCGCCCCTCCGATCTCACGGTGAGGCGTCGATTGCTGGATCTCTATGCCGGGCGGGGTCGGTGGGCCGACCTGATCGGGACGGCCCGCGCCATCCTGAAGCGCGCGCCGAGCGATACCCAGACCCGGTTCCACCTGGCCAACGCGCTCGTTGCCAGCCAGCGTGCGGCGGAGGCGGTGTCGCATCTGAGGCAGGTTATCCGAATGGATCCAGGGCGACGCGACGCCAAGCGACTTCTCGCTGACGCTCTGAGCTGGCAGGGTGAATATCAAGAGGCGGCCGCGCTGTACAAGGAGCTGCTGGAACCGATCCCACGCGACGTTGGGCTTCGCCTGCGTCTTGCCGAGAGCTACCGTTGGTCGGGACGGCTCGATGAGGCGGAGCGCGAGTATCGTGCCGCCCTTCGCGAGGCTCCCCAGCGGTACGACGCCCGTCTGGGGCTTGGGTTGACGCTTCAAGCGGCTCGCAAGACCGCCGAGGCGAGGGCGCTCCTCGAGTCGATCCTCCGGGAGCGGCCCGGCGAGCCGGAGGCGCTGGACGCCTTGGCCCACCTCTCGCTCGAACAGGGAAGGCTCGAGGAGGCGGAAGGGCTGCTCGCGCAGCTCGCGCAGCTTCAGCCAGGACGCGAGGAGCGGCGTCGCCGGCTCGCCCAGGTGCTGGCATTGCAGGGTCGGCTTGAGGAGGCGATCGCCGAGTATCAGCAACTGATTCGTGCGGACCCGAGCAACGCGGAGGCCCTCGAGGGGTTGGGGGCCGCCAGCGTCGCGTCGCAGATGCCCTATCGCGCGCTGGAGGTTTATCGTCGCGCCGTGGCGCTTCGGCCCAAGAGACGCGAGGCGCGCCTTGGGGTGGCCCTGGCCCTTGGCGTCGCGGGCGAATACGTGGCGGCACTGCGCGCCTACGCTGCGATCCTCTCAGAGGATCCCAAGGACGCCAGGGCCTGGTTGGGCACTGCCAAGGTGCTCACGTGGGCGAAGCGGTTTGAGGAGGCCGAATCGTGGTACCTTGGAGCGATACGCGGATTTCCAGGCGATCCGGACGTGCGTCTCGACTACGCCGCGATGCTGCTTGCGGAACGGCGATTCTTCGAAGCGGCCGATATGATCCGGCGTGCTCCGATGAGCCAGGCGGAGGTCACGAGGGCCACGCTGGTTGAGGCCGATTCGCTCCGCCACCTGGGCCGGGCTGAGGAGGCTCGAGGGCTGCTGACTGGCGTGGCGGCGCAGAGGCCGAGGGAGCCCCATCTCGTCATTGCGCTCGGTGAATTGGCGCTTCGGCAGGGACAGTTCGGGGCGGCCGAGGAGGAGTTCCGCCGGGCCCTGTCGCTTCAATCGGACCTTGTTGAGGCCCGCTACGGTCTCTGGAAGGCGGAGGGGAGAGGCAAGGATCCGGATGACGTGGGTTCGCGCTTTGGGGAGGTACAGAGGGGATCGGGTGGCGCGCGGCGACTGGCGCGACTGGGAGAGCTGCTGGCCGCCGACGGGCGCTTCGCGCAGAGCGCCCGGGCCTGCGCCGTCGCCGTCGCCCTTGATCCGGATCTTGTGGGAGCCGAGTTTACGCTTGCGGAGGCGGCAGCGGCGCAGGGCGATTTTCAGGCGGCGGCCGATACGTATCTGCGGCTCTTGGAACGGCATCCCGAGAATATCAAGGGGCGGCTTGGCCTCGCGCGGGTTCTGAGCTGGTCGCAACGGTTTTCGGATGCCGTGGCCGAGTACGATCGGATCCTGAGTCGTGACCCGCGCGATCCGCTCGCTCAGCGCGAGCGTGCTCGAGTGCTGGGTTGGGCCCAGCGGCACGCCGAGGCGCGCGAGGGGTATGAGCGGCTGCTGCGCGATCCTCCGAAGGGTCCGGAAGAACCGCTGCGACGGCTGATGGAGACGATCCGCCTGGAGCGAGAAGGCAAAGAAGCCCTCTGGATCGGGCGATACGCAACGGCCGTCGATCTCTACGACCAGCTCCTCCGTCTCGAGCCCGGCAACGAGGAAGGCCGGTTTGATCGGGCCCAGGCGCTGAGCCACCTCGGGCGGTGGCGGTCCGCCGAGCTGGGCTATCTGGACCTACTGGCGCTTCAGCCCTTTCATCGCCAGGCGGCGATCGCCAGAGAGCGGGCCCGGCTGGAACAGAGACCGAGAGGACAGATCCAGTACGAGTTCTTTGAGAGTCGGGGTCGCGGGACGCTCGCCGATATCCGGCGTCAGAGGGTCTGGACATCGGCGGGCATTCCCCTGGCGGCCGAAGGGGCGATGCTGACCGGGGAGTACGCCCACACCTTCTTTCCGACCGGCGACTTCGAGCTGAACGCCTACACCATCCGGCTGGATGGCCGCCTCGGCCCTCGCCTGACGGGTTTCCTTCGGGCCACCCACAACGACTACCTGGCGCCACTCCGGTCGAAGCAGAACTATGAGGCGGCGCTCGACTATCGGCCGCTTGATCGGGCGAGCCTCACGTTCAGGTATCGCCGCGAGGATGTCCAGGAGAATCGTGAATCCCTCGGCCAGCAGATTCAACGCGACATCCTGACGCTTCGGGCCGAGACGCCGCTCACCATCAGGAACTCCGTCGGGGCGGCGTACAGCTATGCCCGGTACTCGGATGACAACGACCGGCAGGCCTTCGAGCTGTTCGGTTCGCACCAGTTCTCCCTCTACCCCAGGGTCCTGAAGCTGACCTACACGCTCAGTTATCAGGACTTCACCCGGGCCACGATCGTCCCGCCCGACGGCAGCTCGATTCCCACCGTCCACCCGTACTTCGCCCCGTCGAACTTCTTCACCAACGCCCTCACCATCGAATGGCGGCATTACCTCCAGAAGGAGCTCTTCCTCGGAGCCAACCAGTGCTACTATGACCTCCAGTGGACTCCGGCGGTCGAGTCGATCGATGCCGTGTTCTCCAATACGGTTCGCGGAGAGGTGCTGTGCGACTTGACTCGGCGATTCACGGTGTCGGTGCAGGGCCTGATCAGTCGATCAACGACCTATGAGGCCGAGCAACTCAGCCTCCAACTCCTGTACCGGTTCTGATCGCGCCCACCCGGCTTCGATGCGAGGCTTCGTGGCGGCGTTGTTGGCCGCGGCGGTCGCCACGCCCGGCTGTGCTCCTCGGGTGAAGCCGGAGCCATCACGCGGCGCGGCCGGGACCGAGTCGTTCCTCGCGATGACCTGGGAGGGGTATCGCCAGAGGTTCATCCAGGCTGACGGCCGGGTCGTCCGACCGACGGACGGATTCGACACGGTCTCGGAGGGGCAGGCCTATGCGCTCCTTCGAGCGGTTTGGATGAATGACCGCGAGACCTTTGATCGCGTGTACCGGTGGACAGAGGCACACCTCTCCCGTCAACGCGCCAGGGGTGATCGCCTTCTGGCCTGGCGCTGGGGCAGGCGCGAAGGGGACGGGTGGGACATCCTGGACTGGACGGCGGCCTCGGACGCGGACGAAGACTACGCCCTCGCCCTTCTCTTCGCTGGTCAGCGTTGGAAGGATGCCGGACCGGACGTTCCACCGTATCACGAGCAGGCGGTAAAGGTGCTGGCCGATATCCTCGCGAAGGAGACCCGGCGGGGGTCTGATGGTCGCCTCTATCTCCTCCCGGGCGACTGGCAGGAGCGCGCGCTCGTTATCAACCCCTCCTATTTCGCGCCGGCCTGGTACCGGGTCTTCGCGGCCGCGACAAAGGATCCACGCTGGAACGAGCTGATCGAATCGAGCTACCATGCCATTCACAGCATCTCCTTTCGCCTCGGCTCGAGAGCGGGCGTAGGATTGATGCCTGATTGGGCGGTGCTGGAACCACAAGGCGGCTTCGCGCAAGCGAGCGGCCTGAGCGACGCGCACCGCTGGGATGCCTTCCGGACTTCCTGGCGGGTCGGACTGGATTGGGTCTGGTTTAAGGAGCCGAGGGCGCGTCGTTATCTGGC
>JACPQX010000113.1 GCA_016190255.1 Candidatus Methylomirabilis oxygeniifera
AGACTGTCCTGATCCCTGTCTACTATCTCCAGGCCGATCCCGGCCACATGACGGGTAAGGCACCTCATCCCTTCCAGGCAATTGCGGACCCGCTCGGCCTGGTCGATGAGGCCAACGAGGCGAATAACAAGTGGGCGGGATCGCCTTCGCCCATCATGGTCGGTGCGCCTCAGGGCTGCCCAAAGTAGGCTTCCTATGAAGTCACCGGTGGTTTGTTTGATCGTGGTCGAATACACTACCTACCAGATTCGTCCAAGGTGCAAAGCGGCCTGACATCTGGTTTCGCTCACATGAGCTGTTCTTTGTCCAGTAAGGTTTTGTGTCTGAAAGGAGGTGTGAGAATAGCAATTGACATGACCTGAAACCTATACTATGTTGCGGGGCGTCTGCTGTTGTGTTAGCCACGGAGTACCATGCTTCCCGGGTCGATGAAGGCAGGACGGCGTTAACGAGTACGGTGCTGGAACCATTCAGGAGGGAGGGGGGAGATGAAGCAACGAATAAAGACCGTGGCATTGGGGCTCCTAGTGGTCGGGCTGGTGGTGGCCAATTACGATATGGCGTTCGGGCATAAGTGGTGGAAGTATCACTGGCATAAGAGCACCCTGGGGGTCATGAGGTGGAATTGCGTGACCGAAGCAGACGCTGCGCGAGTCGATTGGGATTCTCACACCGATCTGTCGCTCCCCGTGAAGGGCTCCCATACCGACATCAGTGTCTGGTGCGACAACTTCGGTAACACCGGCTGGAAGGGCCTGGCGTCATTAGAGGATGTCGACTGGGACACGTGGCACTGCTTCTGGTGGTGCAAGATCAAACATGGTCACGCCAGAGAGAATACGTACTATGGTCAATCAGGGGGAGCGGGCCCGGAATCCCGGCGGCGGGGCACACTTTGCCAGGAGATCGGACACACGTTTGGACTCGATCACAGCAATACCGGCGGCTGCATGGCCAAGAGCTACTATACGCCTTGGAGCAATGTCACCAATGCACACAACTGGGCCGACATCAACTCAATGTACTGATCAGCGGCGTCCAACCGATTCGAGCGAGAGTGAATCGAAAGGAGGAACACCGTGAATCATAGATGGTCAACCATCAACAGGATACTGATGGTCAGCGCCGTAATCCTGACGGCGGGTTTGGTGGTCCAGGTTGTCAGGGGTGTCAATCGGCTACAGCATCGTGGCGCGTACATGATGCTCCCGGCATTCAGCCCTCAGACCCTTGCCGAGGCCGACAAGCTCGCCGACCAGGTCGTCGTAGGACAGGTCGCCAACATTCGTCGTGGAGCTGATCTCGTGACCAGGGCCCCGGGGGAGCCGGGAGGCGTGGATCGGATTCCAAACGAGATCGTGACACTGAAGATAGACAAGACGATGAAGGGTGCGGCGGCACAGTCAGTGGAGGTGTTTCGTACCGGCCTGTCCGTGGATCCTCTTTACGATCGCCCGATACCCAAGACTCCTCCCGACGCCGCCGAGAGGCCGAAGGGCGCTGTGGGGGATCCCACAAAGCTTCCACGGCCGACCCGTGACCAGGCCAACAGGTACAGCGTACACGACGATCCTCCCTACCAGGTTGGCCAGCGGTACTTGCTGATGCTGACCAAGGGACCTGAAATTGCGAAGGGGGCCAAGAGGGTCGTGTCGCCCGAGGGAAGATTCTTCGTCGGGGCCGATAACAGGCTGATCCCAGCATCGCAGCGGGCGTTCGCGATGCAGATGAGGGGTAGGCCCCTGACTGACCTCGAGGGTGAACTCTTGAAGCTGCGGTCTCCGGTGAAGCTGCCGCCAGGGCAGATCCAGCAGCTTCCTCAGGCGCCAGCGCAGCCGAAGTTGCCGCAAACGCCACCTCGGTAGTGCGTGGCGCCATATCGGAGCTTTGTAGAGGAATAGTCAACGACACCGAAGCCCCTCATTGAGGGGCTTCGGTGTTGAATGTGGGCACTATGAAATGTGTCGTAACATAGGTCTCTTGGCGCTCTTCGTCGCCGTCGTCATTGGCTGCGGTGTGGGCAGGCCGGTCTTTGCCGTGCCTCCGCCATCGATCACAGACGAGGATATCATCCATCAGGATCTCCCGGGGCTCGTCCGTGCCGCACCGCTGATCGTTGTGGGGAGAGTCGTCGATATCAAGCCGGGGCGGACCGCGGGGTCTGGGGAAGGGAAGTTGCAGTTTAACGACGTGCGCGTGACCGTGGAGAAGCGGCTGAAGGGGGAGCCCCCTGCTGCGCTGATCGTGGAGCAGGTTGACATGACTGGCCGTGTCTTCATCGGATTGGGTCCCGCCTACAAGACTGGCGAACGCTATGTGCTATTTCTACGACGAGGTGAAGGCGATCGCCACCTCACTATTCCCCAGGGCCGGTACTTGTTGAGGTGGTGGGGCGTTGTCCGTCCGACTGAAACTGGCCCCGTTGCCGACAAGGTGAAAGGGACAGGGGAATCGAAATTTGTCGAAGAGATCGCCGCCATAGTCCGGAGGGGGTCGTAGCTCGGGGTTGTGGACAGGATGGTAGCATCTGCTCTACTATGTATCCCTGCTCTGTCCGCCCCGTAGACGGCCGATCTGGCCCGAAAGGCTTCCCACGCGAGGTTCCGGGGATCTCCTAGCACCTCCAGTTGGCTTCGTGATCTCTCGGATATCTAAACAGGAAGCGTCAGCGTGGAACAGCAATTCTACTCGCTCTCACGAGTAGGCTTGTGAGTGCGCAGCTTTTTGTCCGCTTGATAAAGACCCGTATGGCGTGGGCGGGCACTGTTGGCTGCGTTTGCCTCTCAGCCGCTCTCGTAGCAACCTGGCCGCTTGCAATCAATGCTTCGAATGCCATTCCCCTGGGTACGGAGCAGGAACTAACCGTTCCGTTATTCAACCTCTGGTCACTCTGGTGGACCGCCGATCGGATTGCCCATGGGTTCGCTCACTACTGGGATGCACCCTTTTTCTATCCCAACAAGGGGGTGTTCACCTACTCGGAGCCGCAATTCCTCACGGGGCTGATGGTCTCGCCGCTGTGGTTTCTGGACGCCCCGCCCGCCCTGATCTACAATCTCGCGGTTTGGGCGCTTCTGACTTTGAATGGGGTCTTCGCCTATCGGTTGGCCCGCGCGCTCGAGCTGCCGTCACTCTCTGCACTCCTCAGCGGGGTGCTCACAGTGACGCTCCCATTTGTCGCGAATGTCTATGGAGTACTGCACATCATCGCACTGTTCGGGATCCTCTGGACCTTGGAGGGACTGGTGCGGTTTGGGAGAGGCGGGACGACTCGTTCAGCCCTCTGGGCCGCTGCAGGGTTCCTCGCAACGTTCCTCACCTGCCAACAGTACGCACTCCTCTTCGCCCCGTTCGCTGGCGCAGCCGGCTTAGTGGCCTTGGCACAGAACCGATATCGCATGGTGGCAGCGTTGCGGCTGATCTCGTCTAGTCTGGTCATGGGGCTCATTGTGCTGTTGGTGGCATTCCCGGCGCTCATGGTTCACGCCGAACTCGGCTTCCGCCGGTCGGAGCGGATCGTGCAGGCGCTCTCGGCGCGGCCCGGCGATTTCCTGACACGGCCGGCCACAGCTCTGGTGAGATTTCCGCCACGAGATCCGGCCGATACCGCGGGTCTCTTTCCGGGGGCGATCTTATCGGGTCTGGCGTTAGCCGGGGTCGCGATCGGCGTTCGCGATCCTCAGAGGCGTCGCTGGACGGCCTATCTGGTCGGAAGTGCGGTGATCGCGGCCCTGCTTGCGCTGGGATTGAACTTGAGGCTGGGTGGGTGGAGGCCATTCGCCACTGTACGTCTGATTCTCCCTGGTCTCGAGGGATTGCGCTCGCCGTTTCGCTTCGCGGTCATCACACAGCTCGCTTTTCCGTTCTTGGCGGCGATCACCTTGGCGTGGGCCAGACAGTTTCTCACGATAAGAGGCGCCGGATACATCGTGGCTCTGGTGGGGCTGCTGGCGGCGGCAGAAAACCTTACAGTGCCAACGCCTTTAACCATGGTGCCTCCTAGCCCACGCACTTCGTGGAGCGCCTGGCTCCGCGCGCAGCCCGATTCGACCGTCGTTGCCCACGTGCCCTTTCCGGCAGGGTTGCACGTGGCGGATTACGAGATTGAGGCGTGGCGACTGTTTGCTCAGATCGACCACCGCAAACCGCTCGCAAACGGATACTCCGGCTACTTCCCTCAGGACCGCGCTCCGGATGGATCGGTCGTTCCAACCTATACTCGATTCCAACTGGAAATGGCGACTCGATTTCCCGACCGCCGTCTGCTCTGCGTCCTCGACAAGAGTTTGGGGGTGAATACCCTGGTTGTGGGTCAAGGCTGGCTGGCCGGGCACAAGTCGCAAATGGATGCTCACGCTGACTTTCTACGTCCGGTCTATGCAGATGAGAAGGTGCGAATTTATTCTTTGTTGGCTCCCGAAGGGAAGTGCCGTCCTGGTACATGGTGAGGGTCGAGACGTCTCACCCCTGTGAGTCCTCAAAAACGGGAGCAGAGGCCGGTTCCTGCGTTCTGCCTTGACACGACATGCCCACTGCTGGTAGCGTTCCCGTAGGCGCTGCTGGACCCGATCGGCTCGAGCACCAACAGAGAAGGAGGGGATAATGATGCGTTTCCGACACGTCGTGCATTCTCTCGTGATCCATCGGCGGTTTAACGTCATGCTGCCGCTGGGTTTGGCTTTCATCGCTGTTCTCGTGGGGAGATCCGTCCCGGCCCTTGCCCAGAGCGCGCAGGTCGCAACGGCCCAGAACGCGATCGGCACGCTCGTGGTGGTGAGGCCCGATGGGATCGAGGATCGGTTGCAAGCCAAAGGGTCGCTCCAGCTCTTCGAGGGAGATGTCTTGAGGACGGAGCCCGCAAGCCAGGCCCTGATCGAATTCAAAGAGGGCATCCAGGTGGCCCTCAACGAAAATACGTCGTTCAAGATTCTCTCCCGCTGGGAGAAGGTGAAGGGAATCACGCGGATCATCCGGTTGAAGCAGGGGGAGGTGTGGGTCAAGACAGGCGAGGGGCCGAAGCAGTTGGAGGTCGAGACGCCGGTGGCCACCGCCGCGGTTCGCGAGACTGAGTTTAACATCAAGGTCCAGGAGGACGGCCAGAGCGTATTGACGGTGATCCACGGGATCGTGGAGTTCGGGACCGCCTTCGGGACCTGCCCAATACGAACCTCCACAGTGAGCTATGGCGTCCGAGGCAAGCGCTGTACTAAGCCCGCGCCGACGGATGTCAAGCCGGCCATCGCGTGGACCCAGGCCGTCCTGCAGTAGCGCAGCGAGGTGAATGTGGCTGGCAGGTGAATAAATGATCGCGATCCTCGTCTAATACAACAGGAGCACAGACGGTCCGTTTCTCGGGGTGTCAAGTCAAGGGGGGTCGAACGGCTGTCCTGAAGAGCAGGTTACTGTTCTGGAAGACGCGCTTCTCGCTGAGGCATGCGCGGGGGGAGAGTACGATGAAATCACGCTCTTGGAGTTGCCGGATCGGAACGGGCGCCGTTGCCCTTTTGCTGGCGGCCTGCCAGACTACGGGGGTTCACCCGACGGGGCTGATGGGTGGAGAGGTGAAGTGCCCGGATGGGCCCCGCCAAGTCCTGGACTGTCGGGGGGCCCTTCAGCAGTATTCGAGGGACTTAAAGGTTGACCTGAGCTTCATGCAGAAGGCCCAGGTTGGGCTGGGGGTGAACACGACGAAACTCGCTGAGGCTGATGCCCTGAGCGGGGACCTGATCCAGCATTATTACCGGGCCTGTACGCTCTACAATGCCTGCATACTCACGCAAAAGGAGTACGCGGCGAAGTCAGAGAAGCTTCAAAATATCCAGTTCCATGTCAGGACTGCTCTCGGTCCCGGAGGATATGCATATGGTGGGCAGCAGCAAAATATCCAGATTAACCCCCCACCGGGCGGCTTCCCCCC
>JACPQX010000114.1 GCA_016190255.1 Candidatus Methylomirabilis oxygeniifera
TATGGAAAGGGCTGAAAGAGTTCGAGCGCCTCGGGCTTTTGAGCGGACCCTGTGTCACGCGGATGCATCTGGCGCAGGCTGAAGGGTGTGGCCCCATCGTCACCGCCATCAAGGAGAACAGCGAGATCATTAAACCGGTCAAGCCGAGAACCATTGCCAAGTCGCTTGCGATCGGCAACCCCGCAGATGGGTACTATGCCTATAAGGTGGTCAAGGGGAGTGGCGGCTATGGCGAGCACGCCTCGGACGAGGAGATCGTGGAGGGGATGAAGCTGCTGGCCAGCACTGAGGGCATCTTCGCCGAGACTGCCGGCGGGGTGACCATTGCTGCCGCCAAGAGGCTGATCGAGCAGGGGCGGATCCCCAGGGACGAAAGCCTGGTACTGTGCATCACGGGCAACGGGCTCAAGACCCAGGAGGCAGTGGCCCCGACCTTGAAGGTGAGTCTGCAGATCAAACCGACCCTACGCTCGTTCGACGAGTCGATGACCTCTCACGGGATCGAGGTGACGCCGAGGAATCTGAGCTGAAAACCGACATCTGAAACTGTGATGATAAGGAAGCGCCAAAAGGAGCCATGTCAATGAGTGTGAAGGTGCGGATCCCTACACCCCTGCGGGGATTGACAAAAGGCCAGGGGGAGGTGGAAGGGCAGGGCGGGTCTATCCTGGAGCTGATCCAGAATCTGGAGGCGTCGTATGGTGGTTTGCGCGACCGGATCTGCGATGAGACAGGCAGCATCCGCCGCTTCATCAACATCTATGTGAATGAGGAAGATATTCGGTTCCTGCAGGGGACCTCGACACCATTGAAGGCCGGCGATCTCGTTTCCATCGTCCCGGCCATTGCAGGCGGATAACAATCCATCGCAAGCCGGCCCGAATCGACAGCCAGCGTGGTCTAATCCTACCGAGCACGCTGGCTGTTTGTGTTTACTATAGCAAACGACATAAAAGTTGTTTCATTGTCATTGCGAGCGACCAAACAAGCCGAAGCCCTGAGCCAAGCGAAGGGGTGGCAATCTCGCCGCTTTTGGGATTGCTTCAGTCACTTCGTTCCTTCGCAATGACACCTTATTTAATGCGTTTGTATTAGCTGGGCCAATCCCGCAGTTACGACGCCTTGCGGGGTTCCACCACGGTCCCGGCCTTCCGGTAGGCGGCGTAAATGGCGCCGCTCGGGCACGCCTGGATACAGATGGTGCAGCCCTCCAGGCACTTCGTGGACTCGAAGCCGAACGGCTTGGTCGCCTGCCAGGCTCCGGTCGGGCAGACCGGGATGCAGACGGCATTGTGAGTGCATCGGTTCGGGTGTCGAATCAACATCTCTCGCATGAGTTGCACTGGACTCCCTCCTTGTGCCGTTCCAACTTGTTACGGCGAATGACAGCCAAATGCGCCGCTAAGCGGTTGTTCAAATACCGCTTCCCCTTCCCAGTTTTTAGGAACCGTTCCCGGCGGCGAGCATCGCCAAGTTCAATGCACGCCTCGTAGTAGATCAGGACTAGCGGGGCCCGGGAGGCCGTTGACCCAACTCGGCCACCAACGTGCTGCTTTACCCTCCTGCGCAGATCGGTTGTGGAACCCGTGCAGAACCACCCGTCCCGCTCGCTGAACAGCACATAGGTATAATTCACCGAACCCCCACTCCCTCGGCCTAGATAGTTGGAACGGCACTAAGCCGTTCCTGCGACGGCCGTCAGGCCGGTTTCAATGGCCTCGGCGATACGGTCCGCCTCGTCCTTCGACAGGATCAAGGGGGGCGCGAGAATCATGACATTGCAGAGGCCGGGCACGGTTTCCACGTTACGTCCGACGATCACCCCTGCGTCTCTGATGGCCGCCGCCAGGGCCGCCATCTCTTTGTCGGCGACGGGCGTCTTGTTCTGGTCCCGCACCAATTCTAACCCGATCAGCAACCCCTTTCCCCTGACCTCCCCGATCCATGGGTGGCGGATGGCCTGCAGACGCCCCGTCAGATAGTCACCCACGGTGGCGGCATTCTCCCAGAGGCGCTCCCTCAGAAGGATCTCCAGGTTCGCGCTGGCCGCGGCGCACGCCACGGGGTGCCCTCCGAAGGTGCTGACCTGCGAGAAATGTACCCCCTCTTCCACGTCTCCGAGGAATGCGTTGAAGACCTCCTGGGTCGTGATGGTGGCCCCGAGAGGCACGTATCCGGAGGTAATTCCCTTGGCGACCGTCATGATGTCGGGGACCACATCCCAATGCTGGCAGCCGAACGGCAGCCCGGTGCGACCGAAGCCGGTGATCACCTCATCCAGGATCAACAGGATGCCCCAGCGGTCGCAGACCTCCCGGAGTCGCTGCAGGTAGCCATCCGGCGACACGATCACGCCCCCGCCGCCGATGACAGGCTCGGTGATAATGGCGGCGACGGTCTGTGGCCCTTCGAACTGTACCTTGGCTTCGATCTCGTCGGCGCAGGCCAGCGTGCAGGCAGGAGCGGTCTGGCAATGCAGGCACCGGTAGCGGTCGGGCGGATCGACGTGAAGAAATCCCGGAACCAGGGGCTCGAACGCTTTCCGTCGGCTGATCTGACCGGTCGCGGAGAGCGCGCCGAGCGTGAACCCATGGTAGCCGCGATAGCGGGCGATCACCTTGTAGCGGTTCTCACCTCGGTGAACCTGGCGCCCATACTGTCGCGCCAGCTTCAGGGCGGTCTCGACGGCCTCGGAGCCGCTGTTGCAGAAATAGACTCGCTCGAGCCCCGGAGGCGTGATTGACGTGAGTGTCTCGGCCAGACGGACGGCCGGAGCGTGGGATTGGCTGAGGGGATAGAAGGGCAGGCGACGCATCTGGTCGGCGGCCGCCTGGACGATCTCATCGCGGCCGTACCCGACGTTGACACAAAACAGGCCAGCCATGCCGTCGATGTACGACTTGCCCATCTCATCGACAACAATGCAGCCCTTCCCCTCTCGAATCACCAGGGGTGGCTTCCTGTCCAGCGTGCGGTGCTGGAGCAGAGAATGCCAGAGGTGCCTTCGGTCCGAGGCGAACAGGTGGTCAACGCCAGTCGAATCGGCTTTCATCGACGCTCCAGGACGGCTGTTGTAGCGTAGTCTTGACGGCGCACGTGAGAGGTTCGGCCTCCACAACAACGGATGAAGGCTTCATATCTCATTTGACTTATTCGGTCAAGGACTATTATCTTGACCAAGCCGGTCGATTGAGCTAGTGAAGGGCAGGCAAAGCGGCGGTGGAGTAGAGAAGGGTGGAGGTCTCATGCAGCAGCCTTGGCAGCGGGTCATGGGGTGGGGGGTGCACCTGCTTACCGCCTCAGGGGCGGTCGTCGGGGCCTGGTGTCTTGTCGCGATTCACGAGGGGCGATATCGGGAGGCTTTTGCCGGCATGGCGGCGGCAGTGCTGATCGACGCGGTGGACGGCCCGCTCGCGCGACTGGCCCGGGTCAAGGAGGCGCTGCCCACATTCGATGGGTCGAAGCTGGACGACATGGTCGATTATCTGAATTACGTCGTCGTGCCTGTCGTGTTCATCTATAACGCGCGACTGCTGCCGCCATCCGTCTCGGCCTGGATCCTTCCTCTTCCCCTTCTGGCCAGCGCCTACCGCTTTTGCCACGTCTCGGCCAAAACACCGGATCATTTTTTCACCGGATTTCCTTCTTACTGGAACATCCTCGCCTTTTATTTCTATGCCGGGAAGACCACCCTCTGGTTCAACGCTGCCTTCACCGTCTTTGCCTCGATCATGGTGCTGGTTCCAATCAAATATGTCTATCCAGGGAGGACCCGGACGCTTCGTCCCTTGACCATTGGCCTCGGCCTCCTTTGGGGAGTGTCGGTTCTCGCAATCATCTGGCAACTTCCCGACCCCTCCGCATCGCTCGTTACCTGGTCCCTCATCTACCCGGCGTACTATACGGTCCTCTCATTCGCGCTGCATTGGCGTCTTCGATCCAGAGGACGATGACATCTCGGCCAAGTCACGCCTCACGCGCTTCTTCTAATGATCGCCTCGGGTCCTTCTGGCAAGAGTAATCACGGTCCGGCTCGGGTCGGTGCGGTGAGGAGCCTCTCGGACCTCGTAGGGCTCCTCGCACCAGGGGCACCAGATCTCCAGCAATGAGGCGCGCAACACAAGGATCTCATGGCATCCTGGGCACTGGATTTCGGCTCGTTCCCAGTAGATCTCCATTACGTCATCCTTCACAACCCCGTCATTGCTCCTAAAGTCCGGGGTCATTGCGAGGGAACAACGCGACCGAAGCAATCCCAAAGTCCTTCAGGACAAGTACGGTGGGATTGCCGCGCACCCGCCGGGTGCTCGCAATGACAGGAGCATGAAGGACTTTCATGCCCATGGGCGCACCGCCGGCGCATGCGGTATTGCTCCTAAAGTCCGGGGTCATTGCGAGGGAACAACGCGACCGAAGCAATCCCAAAGTCCTTCAGGACAAGTACGGTGGGATTGCCGCGCACCCGCCGGGTGCTCGCAATGACAGGA
>JACPQX010000115.1 GCA_016190255.1 Candidatus Methylomirabilis oxygeniifera
CCCCTCGACAGGGCTCGGGGCAGGCTGCGCAATCTCATCCTTGCGGACCCCAGTGATGGGCCTTCGACGGGCTCAGTTGAGCGATTGCTTCGTCGCGCCGCTCCGCGCAATACCCCATGCGCCTGCGGCGCGCCCATGGGCATGAAAGTCCGCGTAATAGGCCACTTACGCTCCTTCTCCCCATTTGCTGGAGAGGGTCCCGGTGAGGAGACTTTCGGGGCAATGACGCCTTTACTGATGAGTTTGCATTAGAACCCCGAACCTCGTTCTGAAATCTAGTCGGTAGTTAGCCTATACCCGTCTTTCCTGTCAAGCAAAAACACATGGCTCAGAGAACAGTAAAGGCTCAGGGCTCTTCCTCTGCGCTTTCGCCTGCTTCACGCCTCCAACCTTGCCGAGCCCTCGGCGATTCTCCCTAGGTCCGGTGTTTTTCAATGATCGTCACCGTGCTCGCCTGCGGACCCCACTCGCCCTCCTCCTGGACGAAGTGGACCGCAGTCCCGACCTCGATCTCGAGCTTCACCAGGCGGAGGAGCTTCTCCGGAGGTGGGAGTCGGTCATAAAGGGCTTCGAGCTGAGCTTCGAGAAGCGTCACTGGAACATAGGGCTCCCTCGTATACACGAAGCTGCCTCTCCAAGTTCCTTCTCAAGTGACTGTTCTTAGCAAGCTTGAACTCCACCAGCGTCTTGTCCACGCTTCCCCTTGATACCTTGAAGTCTATCATGCCCAGGTGGCGATCCCTCGGCGGGGATCAGTGGCTGCCTCCGGGCTAGGGAGGCAGTCTGCTGGACTGCGGACGCTGCCCCAACCGCGGTCAGGGTGTGGATATAGCTCATTGTACCCGTGCTTTTCCCACCCCGATTCTCTTCTCTTCCTCGCGCCACAAACACCAACGCCCTCTCAGGCCGGGTTCCACCCGAGAGAGCGTTGCTGTTGAGCCGCACACCATCCAGACTGCGGGATGTGACAGCGGTGCTCCTATCACAGTGGCCCATTTGCATTCCCCTATGGGGCGGGCAGCATTTCACGGCCCCCCTGGGGATGTCAAGCATTTCCTGTGAGTTTAGCCACCGAGTTCCACTAAAACTACCTTCTATCCTCCTCCTCGGATCGGAGGAGTGTAGGTTACAACCACTAATCTGCGCACTTTCGCCGCACGAATCTCGGTGGGTGGGAGTTCGACCTTGCCGCCTCTCAGCCCGGTATGCTACGATGCCAGTATGCCGATCAAGCATATCATTGTGGGAACCGCCGGCCACATCGATCACGGGAAAACCTCTCTGGTGAAAGCCCTGACAGGCATCGACACCGATCGCCTCAAGGAAGAAAAAGAGCGGGGCATCTCGATCGAGCTGGGTTTTGCCAACCTGGCCCTTTCCGAGGACCTCTCTCTCGGGATCGTCGATGTCCCCGGACACGAGCGGTTCGTCAAGACGATGCTGGCCGGTGTCGGTGGGATCGACCTGGTGATCCTGGTCATCGGCGCCGACGAAGGGGTGATGCCGCAGACTCGGGAGCACCTGCATATCTGCGAGCTGCTTCAGGTCCAGCAGGGTCTGGTCGCCTTAACGAAGGTTGATCTGGTCGAGCCCGACTGGCTCGAGATGGTAAGGGCCGATCTGAGCGGGTTCCTGGCCGGCACCTTTCTCGAAGGCGCGCCGGTGATTCCCGTGTCGTCGGTGAGCGGGCAGGGAGTTCCGGAGTTGCGAGCGGCCTTGTGCGAATTGGCCGAGACGGTCGAACCGAAGCGCCACGACGGGATCTTCCGTCTGCCGATCGACCGTGTTTTCACCATCAAGGGCTTCGGCACCGTGATCACCGGCACCCTCTGGTCCGGGACAGTGAAAGTCGGCGACGAGGTCATCGTCCTCCCCCAGGAGCTTCGTTCAAGGGTTCGCCGGCTGCACGTCCACGGTAAGACGGTGGAACAGGCATGGGCCGGACAGCGGACGGCAGTGAACCTGCCCGGCCTGGAGGTGGAGCAGCTCGATCGAGGGAATCTGCTGGCGTTTCCTGGCGCGCTCAAGCCGACCATGGCCCTCGACGTCTCCCTGGCGCTATTGAAGGACGCGCCTCGCGCCTTGCGGAACCGGGCAAGAGTCCGGTTTCACCTGGGGACAAGCGAGGTGCTGGCCCGCGCCGTGGTCCTCGATCGGGAAGAGTTGAACCCAGGGGAGGAGGCGTTCGCTCATCTGCGGCTCGAGGCATCGACCACAGCCCTGGCCGGGGACCGGTATGTCATCCGAAGCTATTCCCCCGCCGTCACCATCGGGGGTGGGAGTATTCTTGACCCGACACCGCCTGTCCGGCGGCGGCCCAGGGCACAGTTGTTGGAGCACCTCAAGGTCCTGCGGACGGGCACATCGGGACAGCAGGTGGAGCGACTGGTGCTACAGGCCGGTGTGACGCCGGTCTCTCTGGACACGCTGAGGGCCTCAGCCAGCCTTGACGAGACCACGTTGAAGGGAGAGCTCAAGCGCCTCATTGAGGCCGGCGTGGCCGTCCCCTTGGGAGGGAAGGGAGAGCTGGGGTATCTCCACCGTACCACTTACGATCGCCTCGCGGCGGAGATTCTTTCCCGCCTCGAAGAGTTCCACAGGAAAGAACCCCTTAAGGAGGGCTTGTCCAGAGAGGAGCTTCGGTCGAAGCTCCCCCAGGTCGGACCGACCCTTTTCTCCCGCCTGCTGCAAGGCTTGGTGGAGGAGCGGCGAATCGCCATCGATCGAGAGAAGGTGCGACACTACCTGCATCGACCGACCTTTTCGGCTGAGGAGCAGGCGCTGAAGGGACGATTGGAAGCGGTCTACCGAGCGGCCGCGTTTCAGCCCCCCGATCTCGGGCAAGCGCTTGCCCAGGCAAAAGGGACTGGCCAGGCGGCGGTCACAATCTTTCATCGCCTCGCCGATGATGGGGCGATCATCAAGATAAAAGATGACTTCTACTTGCATCGAGACCATTATGAGCGAGCGAAGGGGATGCTGCTGGACCACTTCAGACTCCATGCCACCGTCACCGTCCCGGAGTTTAAGGACCTCCTGGGCGTGACTCGGAAGTTCGCCATCCCTTTGTTGGAGCATTTCGACAGTGTCAAGCTGACCCGTCGCCAGGGAGATGAGCGGGTCCCGTACGCATAGGGGCCTCGCGGGGAGGAAGGCGCATGTTCGGACTCGGGATCACGGAATTGCTGGTCATCATGATCATCGTGTTGATCGTCTTCGGCGCGAGCCGGCTGCCGGAGATCGGCAGCGGTTTGGGCAAGGCGATCCGCGGCTTCAAGGAGTCGGTGACGGGGAAAGACGCCATTGACGTCACGCCCAAGCAGGAGCCGGGGAAGGAGAAGCCGTCCGGTGAGGGGAAGCCGTAGGACTCTTCAGGAGGAGTTGGTTACACCCCGCCTCAGCTCTCGACAGGCGCGTTGGAGCGCTTGCACAGCCCGCGGAGAGGTCGGCTGACGAGAGTGTACCGCTTTCTTCACGAGCTGTTCCAGCTCTTCGATCAGCTCTAGAAGCTTAGCCGTTTCCGGTCCCGCCCGCCCTGTCCTGTACCGGCCCGCCCAATCCGCCGCCTGCGACACCTGTTTCTGTTCGAGCGGATATCGACCCACATCCCGCCGACCCCGCTTCATCCGGCGATGGGTATCCAAGACGCGGATGATCTCCGATAACAGCGGGATGTCCCCTCGCGACACCTTGGCCACCTCCAGCATAAGGGCTCTCCTTTCCCCCTCTCGACCGAGTCGGCGGAGTTCCTCCGGTAGGAGATGAGAGAGCGCCTCGTCTTGAAAGAAATATGCGAGAGGGACAGCCAATGCCTCGCTGAGCTTCCGCAATACCTTGAGCGACGGGAGTTGCGCTCCTCGCTCAATCTTCCCGATATATGTGTAGTCCAGTTTCCCGACGATCTTATTGGCTAGCCCCTTCTGGGTCAGATTCCGCATCCTTCGAATCCGTCTCAGGCGCCGGCCGATCTGGGCCTTCAGGTCTGCGCTCACGCATTCCTCCTCGTGGCGAACAGTACTTCGCTTTTGCACTGAAGTCAATAGGATTTCCAGCCCTTCCTCGGTCCTGAGGCGTTATTGCTGAAGATAAATAGTCTGTATTTTTCTTGACACTAATGTATATATATCCTATCGTCACGCAAACACAACAAGAGAAGCACATGGATGAGCGGGTCAAGCTGTTAAGGGGAATCTGCGGATCTCAATGGTTTCGATCTATGTCCAGAGGGGAGCTGAAGCTGTATCTACTCCTGCTGGTTTCAACGCGCAGAATCGGACAAGAGGGGCAGATCCCTTGGGAGGTCGTTAAGCGGAGCTTGGGGGCCTCGCTGACGAACCAGAGATTCGAGCGCCTGGCCGAAGTCTTGAGGCAGTATGGGCTTGCCCACCTGCGCCTGACCGGCTCGTCACAGCGAGCCAGGCGTCAACGAGGAGGTCCCAGGCGTGAGGTTCGCTTTACGATTCTCCGGTCTGGAGGGACACGAGATCCGACGTCGAGGGGTTCGAACCATCCGGCGGAGAGCAGGGATGGGTGATCCAGGCCGGGCGGCAGAAAACACTTTTCGTGTCCTGGTGGCGGATGATAACCACGAGATCTGCG
This sequence comes from Candidatus Methylomirabilis oxygeniifera, assembly GCA_016190255.1. GTDB lineage: Bacteria > Methylomirabilota > Methylomirabilia > Methylomirabilales > Methylomirabilaceae > Methylomirabilis > Methylomirabilis oxyfera_C. Next base: position 4,600 of record JACPQX010000115.1, read on the forward strand.
AATTGCTCTTTGAAGCCTTGAGCTCAATTGATTGCGCCGTTACCTGCGTGGGGGACGGTCTGGAGGCACTTGCCAGCTTGGAGACCGAGCCGTACCATCTGCTCATCACTGACTATCACATGCCTCGTCTTAATGGGTTAGCGCTGCTCAGACGCGTCCAGGCCCTCTCCTGCCCCGTGCCGGCGATGCTGATCACCGGGCAGATTTCGTCCGACGTCATTGAGGAGGCAAAGCAGGCCGGGGCCATCTCCGTGATCCCCAAGCCTATTGCCATCCCCCTCGTTCTCTCCCTCGTCGAGTTCATCAGGGATCACAGGTTCGCGCTCTAGCTTTTCATCGAGCTGATATCCGCGAAGGACGGGATCCCTCCCAGCGGGGTGGCAAGTTTGATTGCACGCACCACCGCTTGGGCGACGGCCTCTGCCGCGACGACTCCCAGGGCGTTCAGGTCGCCCTCGGTGTGGCCGGTGGCCAGCACGAAGATCGCGTCGCCGTCGAGGGTTGTGTGGACCGGACGGATGGTCCGTGCCAGGCCAAGTTGGGCCTGCTGTGCGAGTTTGGTGGCCTCCACCCTGCTCAGCATCGCGTTGGTGGCGACCGCAACGAGTGTGGTCGATTCGCGACTATATCCCCATGGGCGGACTCCGGCGCGCATCTGTGCCGCAGTGTCGAGTAGGTTCGTCCCTTTAGGCCCATCTCTTGGGCCCGCAAGAATCTGACCCGTCTCCGGCTCGATCACGTCCCCGAAGGCGTTCACCACGACGAGGGCGCCGACCGCGACCCCGTTCGCTAACTCCAGGCTACTCGTCCCTACCCCCCCTTTCATCGCGCACTCGATGCCCATCAGCTTGCCCACCGTCGCGCCGGTCCCGGCGCCTACGCTTCCCTCCTCGATCACCTCAGATGTCGCCGCCTGGCAGGCTCGGTACCCCATGGTCCGATCAGGTCGGACGCGGAAGTCTCCGACTCTGAGATCGAACAGGATCGCGGCGGGGATGATCGGCACGCGGGTGACGCCAACATCGAAACCCACGCCCCGTTCCTCCAAGTATTCCATCACGCCCCCAGCGGCGTCGAGGCCGAAGGCCGACCCGCCGGCCAGCAGGAGACCGTGAATCCGTTCGACGAGATGGAGCGGATAGAGCGGGTCGAGCTCCCTCGTGCCGGATGCCGACCCGCGAATATCGACCCCGCCCACGGCGCCTTCGTCGCAGAGCAGGACGGTGCAACCGGTGACGGCCTGAAGGTCGGTGCAATGTCCGACCCGGATCCCTTCGATGTCGGTGATCTGTCCTTTCATGGGCGCTCGCGCAAGACCCTCGGCATTAGCAACGGCGGCACCGATTCTACTTGAGAGCGGACCGTCCCGCAACGGAAAGCGTCGGAGGCTGCAAAATCGTTTGACAGGTGAAGGCCACGATGGTATTGATGGCCGCTGGAGGGCCTATTCCGTGAGGAGGTATGCGATGCGAAAAACGATTGGCGCGCTGTGTGCAGGGTTATTCCTGTTCGGCCCGCCGGGTTGGGGCGAGGCCGCCGACACAAACAGCCTGAAGGCCATTATAGAGATGGACGCCGGCAAGATCACCATCGAGCTGTACGAGAAGGACGCCCCCGCCACCGTGGAGAACTTCGTGAAGTTGGCCAAGCGGGGGTTCTACGACGGGCTCACCTTTCACCGGGTCGTTCCGGGCTTCGTTGTCCAGGGCGGCGATCCGAAGGGCGACGGGAGCGGCGGGCCCGGCTACATGATCAAGGGCGAGTTCAACTCCCGGAAACATGTGACCGGGACCGTCGCCATGGCGCGATCGACATCGCCCGATAGCGCGGGGAGTCAGTTCTATATCACCCTGGCGCCGCAGCCCTTTCTGGACGGCAAGTACAGCGTGTTCGGCCAGGTGGAAGAGGGCATGGACGTGGTCATGAAAATCAGGCGTGGCGATCGAATGAAGAAGGTGACCATTGTGAAGG
>JACPQX010000116.1 GCA_016190255.1 Candidatus Methylomirabilis oxygeniifera
AGGACCAACCGCCAGCCGCGCTGGGTGATCTGTGCCAGGCAGAGGATGGCGGCGAAGATGGCCAGGATCATCAGGAACTTGAGGGCCGGGAGGTTCGCATGGATGTCGGCATACCCTGCGCCGAACACGACCCCGCGAGGCGAGAAGAGGAGCTGATAGGTGTCAAGCTTGAACCCAAAGGCTTTGGTCGAGAGCAGGAGCGCGCCGAGCACAAGGAGGTGCGTCCGTGCCAGGCGGGCAATGATCGGCCCACGAGCCGTGACCTGGATGCCCCGGTAGAGGAGATAGGTGAGGGCGGTCAGGAGGAACGTCAGGCCAAAGGATGCCATCAGCCAATTATAGAGGAAGGAAAGGAACGGCAGCCGGAAGACATAGAAGCCGACGTCTTTCTGAAAGATCGGATCCTGGACGCCGAACGGCAGCGTGTTGGCAAAGCGAAGGTAGCTCTCCCATTCGCCCGACGCCTGAAATGCCGACAGCACCCCGAGGCCAAGAGCGCCTGGGAGTAAGAGCCGGCGGAAGTACGGTTCGATTACGAACCGGCTTGGGAGGCCGAACCGGTCTTCCACCTCGAGGAGGACATCGGTGGCGGTGAATCGGCTGGCCAATAACAGATTGACGTAGAGGAGGATGGCGAAGGCCAGTCCGGAGGTGACGGCCAGCAGGAGCTTTGTCGTGAGGATCGTCAGGAAGACCGAGGGAAGTGTGACCTCTTGGAACCAAAGCCAGTCAGAGTACAGCGGCACCGTCTGGCTCCCCAACACAAAGATGACCAGCAGCAGGAGCAGGGACGCAATCTGTCTGCCCTTCAGCTCACCGGCGGCTCTTCCTCGTAGTGCCATCGTTCCTCTCCCGGTCATTGCGAGCCGCAGGCGAAGCAATCTCGCTTCGCTCCCTCGCAATGACGCCTTACGCGTATGTATTAAACGAGGTGGAGGGCCCGCCCCACCTCGGCCAGGGTGATCAGCGCGGTATCCAGGTCTGGTGTGCTGTGTGAGGCCGTGACGGTCAGCCGGATCCGTTCGGTCCCGCGGGGGACCGAGGGGTAACGGATGCCTTGCGCGAAGACGCCCCGGTCCAGGAGTTCCTCACACACTTGCATGGTCCGCTCGCTCTCCCGCACCATCAAGGGAATGATCTGGGTCTCGCCCTTGCCCACCTCAAACCCCAGGTCACGCAGGCCTGCCCTGAGGTATCGGGTGTTGTCCCACAGCCGTTGCCTTCGTTCAGGCTCCTCCTCTATCACAGCCAGCGCCTCGAGCACGGTTGCCAGCACCGCGGGCGGCATCGCGCAGGTGAAGATGAAGCTTCTGGCCCGGTTGATCAGGTAGTCGATCACCGTTCGACTCCCGACAACGTAGGCGCCGAAGCCGCCCAGCGCTTTGGCCAGGCTTCCGGTCTCGATGTCGATCCGGCCCAGCACATCGGTCGCCTCGACCGTCCCGCGCCCGGACCCGCCCAGGGCCCCGGTTCCGTGGGAATCATCCACCATGGTCATGCAGTCGTACCGTTCGGCCAGATCGACAATCTCGGGCAGCGACGCCAGATCGCCATCCATACTGTAGAGGCCATCCACGACGATCAACTTTCTCCTGGCGGAGCCATCCCGCTTTAGAAGACGCTCCAGGGCGACGAGATCGTTGTGGGGAAAGACCCTGACCTGAGCCTTCGACAGCCGGCAGCCGTCAACGATGCTCGCGTGGTTCAGCTCGTCGCTGAACACGACATCCGGCGAGTCCATCAAGGCGGAGATCACGCCAAGATTGGCCTGATACCCTGTGCTGAACACCAGCGCGGCCTCGGTCACTTTGAAGCGAGCCAGGCGCTCTTCTAACCTGGGATAGAGGTCGTGATTCCCCGAGATCAGCCGGGCGGCGGAGGCGCTGCAGCCGTACCGATTGATCGCCTGACGGGCCGCCCGCTTGAGACGCGGGTGAGACGCCAGGCCAAGGTAGTCGCTTGAGGCGAGGACGATCGTGTCCTTGCCGTCCACCTGCATCCTTGGACCCTGCGCGCCCTCGACCTGCCGGAGCCATCGGTACAGCCCGTCCGCCTTCAGCGCGTCGAGCTCCTGCTGAAGCGACGCCATCACGCCCTCTTGCACGTTCGGATCGCCATGAATCGGGAGCACCTGTCGCCTCCTCCATGGACTGCAGTAACCCCTGGCATTATAGGGTGAGGTCGCCGGGCGAGCAACGAGAATCGTTGGTCGACCTTCAAGCTACGCCCGGAATCAGGATCGTCGGGATCGATCAATTGGGCCTGAATTCGGCCCGTCGGCGCTGGATGAGCGTCTCGGCCTGTGCGGCTGAGGCCCCAAGGTGTTCCAGCGTCCAGCGAAGAAATTCCATGCCGGCCTCGAACTCAGGTATCACCACCTCCGATGCCCCGGCGTCTCGCAGGCGCTCCAACTCGATGGAGTCATGCGCCCTGGCGATGACCTCGAGAGAGGGACGAATTTGAAGCGCTTCCTTGATCGTCACTTCTGCGGCCGTGGCATCGTAATGGGTGATGGCCAGCAACTTCGCCCGCCCGACTCCCGCGGCTTTCAGGATGAAATGATTACTGGCATCGCCGAAGAGACACGGCTCGCCTTGCAGCCGTAGCTCATCGACGCGGATCGGGTTCAGTTCGATCACGACATAGGGAATCCCCTGGGTCTTGAGCTGCGCCACCATCTCGCCTCCCACCCGGCCGCACCCGCAGATCACAATGTGGTTGGCCAACCCCGACGTCTCCACTGGGGGTGCCTCAGGCAGCTTCAGCGTCGCAGCTTCGCGACCGAGCCGACCAACCAACAATGGGGCGCCATGGCGAAGGAGCAGCGGGTTCATCAAGATCGAGATCAGCGCGCCACCCAGCACCAGTCCATACAGGTCCTCTGTGATGAAGCGGCGGTCTACTCCGAGCTTGGCCAGGACGAATGAGAGTTCCCCGATCTGCGCGAGCACCAGGCCCGTCATGATGGCTGTACGCCCCGTGTAACCGAACGCGCGGACAACCGATGCCAGTATGAGAGGTCGGAGGAGCGTGATAGTGCCAACGATAGCTAAGAGCGTTCCCGGATGCTGCCAGAGCAGGACTGGATTCACGAGCATTCCGACCGAGACGAAAAACAGGCTGGCGAAAAGGTCGCGGCTTGGAACTAGTTCGGCCAACACCTGTCGGCTGTAGTGTGACCGGCTCACCACGACGCCGGCCAAGTAGGCCCCGAGCGCAGGGGAGAGCCCGAGGGCTGCCAGGCCGACCGCGGTGCCGATCACCACCAAGACCACCGTGAGCAAAAACAGTTCGCGTGAGCGAAGACGCACGACGGCAGCGAACAGCGCGGGAAGCAAGCGCCCTCCGACAAAGTAGGCGCTCATCAAGAGGGCCAGCGTCTTGCCCATGGCGAGCAGAAGCGGGCTCACGACATCCTCCCCGGCGGCTGCCCATGCCGGAAGCAAGACCAACATGGTGATGAGGCAGATGTCCTCAACGAGGGTGATCCCCACTGCGATCTCGCCGTGTGGCGTGTCCATCTCACCTCGGTCGAGTAGCATCTTGAGGGCCACCATGGTGCTGGCGAGGGACATGATGGCCCCGAAGAATACCTGTTGGACCAACGGGAAGCCTAGGGCGCGGCCGATCGTCATCGCAATCGCCCCGATGAGTAACAGCGCTAGTACGCCACCCCCGATAGCGACGGCCCGGACGCGGCGTAGCCGGGCGACAGGGAACTCCACCCCGATTTCGAACATTAGCAGGACCACCCCGATCTCCGCCAAGGCTGAGACATGGTGGGTGTCGCTGACGGGTCCGGGCGTATGAGGACCGATCAGAATCCCGCCAACCAAGTAGCCGAGCAGCGGGGGTTGACCAAGGCGCTGCGCGACCACTCCTCCAAGCAGAGCGGCGCCGATCGCCAGGACAAGATCTCGAAAGAAGGGAAACTCCGGCATCATGCTCCGCCTTCGATCCGGACTGTTCGGCCGCTTTCGTCACAGGCCAAGGAGTTCACCCCTATCATTTCTTTTTCAAGTGCCTCCGGGATACTTTACTCGAGCCTCTGCTTTCTGACCAAGCTCTTTCTCCGACGCCGTATAGGTGGGAGAGGTCTCACGCCTCGGTAGCGTTACCTCGCCTCTGCCTGTCCCGCCATGCCAAAGAGATGAGAGGGCGCGACAGAACCGAAGAATGGGGTATAATGATGAAACTGAGGGCGTCGAAAGCGCCTAGGCAGGAGCCGAGTTATAGCGATGGCCAACATCAAGAAGCGGCTGCCTCAGAATGTCGAAGGGGAATTCTTCGTTGATTCCACCTGCATCGATTGCGATGCCTGTCGCCAGCTCGCCCCCGACATCTTCACAGAGTCGGGGTCGTATTCGGTGGTTCACGCTCAGCCAAGCACTGAAGGGGAGGAACGGAAGGCGCTCAGGGCACTCCTGGCCTGCCCGACCGGCTCAATCGGAACGCAGCGTCGGAACAACGCCAAGGAGGTGATGAGGGATTTTCCGCTGTCGATAGAAGACGGCGTGTATTATTCAGGGTTCAATTCGCCGAAATCGTACGGCGGCAACAGCTATTTCGTGCAGCACCCCGACGGAAACTGGTTGATCGACTCTCCGAAATACCTCCCGACCCTGGTCAGGAGATTCGCAGAGCTCGGTGGGATCAAGTATATCTTCCTGACCCACCGGGACGATGTGGCGGACGCAGACAAATACGCTGAAAAGTTTGGCAGCCAGCGAATCATCCATCGCGCAGAGCTGTCGGCCCAGCCGGGCGCGGAGATCCTGATTGACGGGAACGAGCCGGCGGAACTGTTCCCTGACTTTCTGGTGGTTCCGACGCCTGGCCATACTCGAGGCCACTGTGTGTTGCTGTACAGACGTCGCTTTCTGTTCACGGGTGACCACCTGTGGTGGGGTCGCACCCACCAACGACTGGACGCCTCTGAAGAGTTCTGCTGGTTTTCGTGGAAGGAACAGACGAGGTCAATGGCGAGACTCCGGGACTTCTCGTTCGAGTGGGTGCTACCGGGCCACGGCCAGCAGGTGAACCTCCCTCAAACGGTAATGCAGCGAGAGTTGGCACGTCTGGTCGATCGAATGTCGGTGTCTACGCACCGCCTCGTGAACTGAATGATCACGTACGCTTCGCCCCTTGATCCCATCCGACTGTGATCGTAAGGGATGAAACGCCGCACATTATCAAACAGTCGCTTGGGCCTGTTTGTCGAATGCCCGCGCTGCTTCTGGCTCGATCTTAACGCCGGGATCAAGCGGCCGGACACCATCTTCCCGAGTCTTCCGGGCGGGCTCGACACACAGTTTAAGCGCTACTTCGACCAGTTCAGGGCGTCTGGGGACGTGCCGCCTGAGGTGAAGGGCAAGCTCCCCGGGAGGCTCCTGTCGGACGTCGGCACCATCAACCGATGGCGTGACTGGAGACGCGGAATCCGCTATACCCCGCCGTGGGCGGACTGTGAGCTGATGGGGGCCCTGGATGAGTGCCTGGTCGATGAAGCCGGCTTCTACTACCCGCTGGACTATAAAACCCGCGGGTATGCCCCGAAGGCCGACACACATGAATACTACCAGGACCAGATGAACCTCTACACGTTGCTGCTGGAGTCAAACGGCCACAAGACGAAGCGCCTGGCCTACCTGTTGTACTACCATCCGATTCAGGTGAAGGAGCACGGCCTCATTCAGTTCGACATCAGTGTCCGGGAGATGGCGACCGACCCCGAGGCCGCCGAACGCCTGTTCAAGGACGCCGTGTCCGTCCTCAACGGCCCGGTCCCCGATAGCTCATCTTCATGCGGATTCTGCAGTTGGCAAGGCGTGATCCGCGAGTGGGAAGAAAGCAAAGGACCCGGCCCGTGACCAGGATCGCCCGATTGACCCGCAGGCCGAGGCGAGATCGTCCGGTTCCAGAACTACGAGCTGCCGGAGTTCCTCCTCACATGTGCCAATTAGCGGCTTGAAAATCCACCATTGGATGGTAGAATATCCGCCATGCTGAGGCGGCATCTCCAGCACCTGGTGAAGCGATCCCTGGCCGACTTCCCGGTGGTGCTCATCACCGGTGCCCGCCAGATC
>JACPQX010000106.1 GCA_016190255.1 Candidatus Methylomirabilis oxygeniifera
CCGGTACCGTTGCAATGGGGACATTTGCGGGCCATGACTATTTCTCCTTTCTCCTGTAAGTCCGGTGAAGTTTCTGTCCGTCTGACTATTAAGTATACTGCCAACTGTCTGGCGGTGTAGCGAGGGAGCTACACCGCCACTCTTCGGAACCAAAATCACTAACCATATCCCACACTTCTCTCCCCATTGTCAAGATCTCACCCGTACTGAGATACCTCGTCAATCTGGCAGTATATTCAGATACCAGCCTGCCGGTGGTGTCCTAATTCAACGAGAATAGGCGATGGTCATTGCGAGGGCACGGAGTGACCCCTTCGAAGACACTCAGGGCAGGCTGCGCAATCCTACCGTTCTTCGCAGCCCCAAGAACGGAGAGATTGCCACCCCTTCGCTTCACTCAGGGCTTCGGCTTATTTGGTGGCTCGCAATGACAGCCCGCCACAAGTTCTCGGGTTTGCCATCGTGTGAATCGAAATCAGGACACTACCGGCTGCAGTGTCCCAATTTGCAAGTCTTGCGGGCTTGTCCATCAAGCCTGGACACTACCCCTGCTCGGCTTTTCGCCCTTTCTCGTTTCTTCATACCCGGGACATCGGACCATCGGTAAGGCGGGGTACTTTGGATACCGCGTGTCCTGCTCCGATCGACGGCAAAAGAGAAAGGTCGAACCCTTACGGCTGGTCACCGTTCGGCCGTGGCGGCAGGTGGCGCACAATCCCAACCCGGCAACTCCACGCATCGTTGCTCCTTCCCGTGGCGCTGAGGGATCGACACTTTTCAATTGCGCCTGCATAGCGGTGGGCGTAGTATCGCTGCGGTGAGTGAACGGTTCTTGTAACTACGATAACACGAAATGCAGGAGGCACGATGCTGACGACGCGATATGTCTCGATCCTTGCGACCATGCTCCTGACCGTCCTGGCCTTCGTCGCGTGGATCGTCCGTGCGGAGTCGCCCGAAAAGACAGCGGCCAAGGCCAAGACGAACGTTGAAGAGATTCAGAAGGGTTCCACCGTGAAGATCGAGTATACCCTCACGGACGAGAAGGGCAAAGTCCTGGACACCAACAAGGGAAAGGAGCCTCTGATCTATACTGATGGGGAGGGGCAGATCATCCCGGGCCTGGAAAAGGCGCTCAGGGGTCTGCGTGCCGCCGATCAGAAACGTGTCGTCGTCCCGCCCGAAGAGGCCTATGGGCTGATCAGGCCCCTGATCGAGGTCCCAAAGGAGCGGATACCGCCGCAAGCCCATAGAGTGGGGTTCTCTCTTATGGTCCGCAACGGCAACAGTCCACCTATTCCTGTCAAGGTCAAAGAGCTCAGAGAGAAGACGATCGTCCTTGACGCCAACCATCCCCTGGCTGGCATGTCCCTGACCTTCGATGTCAAGGTCATCGGCGTCGAGCCGGCTCAGATCAAGTAGCGCTATGAAGTCGGCGTCTGCCCTGATCCTGCATGAGGACGGTCGGGCTTTCTGCGCAATTTTCGAGTAACTGGAGGAATGACTATGGGTACGCCAATCCCGCTACTTGATCCGATCGTGGCGGTCGTCGCCGGATGGCGCGCCTCGCTCCACAAGAAACTGCTGATCGGGTTCCTGCTAGTCTTGGTCCTGGTGTTCGGGACGGCCCTTCTCGGGCTTCTCCTGATGCAGCGTGCCAGCGCCCAAGCGAATCGGATCGCGAGTCTTACCGACCGGGTCGTCAACGCGGGGCGGATGGAGTACGCGATCACCGCCTCGATGCACTTCAGGGCGATGCATCTGCTGACGGGCGATCCGGCGAACGACAAGAAGCTCGTGACGGCACGCCAGACCTTCTCGACGCTGCTCGGCTCCATGGAGGCCGCGGCCGAGGGACAAGAGCGAGAGGTGTTCCAGAAGATCCGCGAGGCCAGCCTCAAGTACGCGATGTCGGGCCAGCAGGTGGACGGTCGGGCACACGGCAAGGATCTCAAGGGCGCAATGGCGATCCACCTGAAAGAGGAGCACCCGGAATCCCACGAGCTGGAGGCGCTCGCCCGTGACCTGATTCGGATCGCCGGGGAGCGTCGCGACGCGAGCGTGCGCGCCGTTCAACGGGACAGCCGGGCCGGCAAAGTGCTCCTTGGGGGCGCCGGGCTCGCAAGCGTCGGGCTTGCGCTCTTTCTTGGCTATGTCCTCTCCTGGCCGATCCTCGGGGCGGTCCGGCAGCTTGACGATCATATGGGCCGCGTTTCGCGCGGCGAGCTTCAACAAGAGATCGTCATTCCGAACCGCGACGAGTTTCAGGGCTTGGCGGACAAGGCGAACGAGATGATGCGCGCGCTGGCGCGGGCGCGCGAGGACTTGATGCGCGAGCATGAAGCCGTGAAGAGTCAGGCCGGCCGGCTGGACGAAATGAACCGCCAGTTGGAGGCACGGGTCCTATCGCAGGTGGACGAGATCGAGCGGACGCGCCGTCTGAGCAGCTATTTGGCGCCGCAGGTTGTCCGAGCAATCACCTCAGGAGAGCACACGTTCGCGATGGCCAATGCGCGGAAGCAGCTCACCATCCTCTTCGCCGATATCCGGGGTTTCACGGCCTTTTCGGACGTGGCCGAGCCGGAAGAGGTGATTACCTTCCTGAACACCTACCTGTCGAGAATGACCGACCTGGTCTTCAAGTACGAGGGGACGCTTGACAAGTTCCTTGGCGACGGGATGCTCGTCTTCTTCAACGATCCCGTGCCGCAGCCTGACCATGCGAAACGGGCGGTGCAGATGGCCATGGATATGCAGGAAAAGGCCAGGGAGATCAGCAGCGAGGGGTCCGTCGGCGACTCGCCGCTCAGCGTGGGAATCGGGATCAGCACCGGCTACGTGACCGTGGGGACCATTGGCTCCGAGCATCGGATGGAGTACACGGTCATCGGCACGCAAGTCAATCTAGCCGCCCGACTCGTGAACGTCGCGGAGCCCGGCCAGATCATCATCAGCCAGCGCACGTGCGAGCTGGTTCGGGACCTGGTCGATGTGGTCGAGGTCGGCCCGCTCACCGTCAAGGGCTTTCAGAAGCCCGTGGTGGCCTACAGCGTGCTCGGTGTCAAGGGCGGCCCACGCCTCGGCCAGCCCGCCTGAAGGGACCACCCAAGAACCTCCTTTCGTCAGTCCAAGTACACGAGCCCGTGACGGTCGATCTCCAGGAGGCGCACGCTGTTCTCAATCCCGAACTCGCGGTGCCATCGTTCGCCCATCCGCCGCCCGATCTCCTCGCCATCCTCGCTGACCAGCGCCAGTAAGGACGATCCTGCCCCACTGAGAAACGTCGCGTGCGCGCCGGCGCGTCGCCCCTCCTCAAGGATCGCTTCCATCCCGGGCAACAAGGCCGCCCGGTACCGCTGGTGAAGCCGATCCTCTGTCCCGGCTGCCAGCAGCTCGAGCCGATCCGTGGTGACGCCGGCCAGCAGCAAGGCAAGGCGATTCAGGTTGAACACCGCGTCCTGGTGCGGGACCTGTTGGGGCAGCACCTCGCGGGCCCGCTTGGTGGCGATTTCCAGTGTCGGGATCACAACCACGGCCGTCAGGCGTTTGGGAACGCGGAGCCTGGCGGAGACGACCCGGCCGGACACGATGGCGGATGCCGTCAAACCGCCGATCAGCGCCGGTGTAATGTTGTCGGGGTGACCCTCGAACGGGAGGGCTCGGGCGAGGATCTCGTCGGTGGAGAGTTCGACGCCGGCCAGGCGGGCGGCGGCGGCGATCCCGCCGAGACAGGCTGCCGCGCTGCTCCCCAGGCCGCGTCGCAGTGGAATCCTGTTGATCTGCCGCACCCGCAATCCGACGGGGTGAGCGCCGAGGTCCCGTAGCGTGTCCTTCACCGCTCTAAGCACGAGGTTTTGCGGGCCTGCCTTCTCCAGCGCCGCCTTCCCCTCGCCCTCGATGAGAAGCTGGATTCCCTCCCCCTCGTCGGTCAGCTCGACCTCGTTGTACAGGGTGAGCGCCATCCCCAGCGTGTCAAACCCGGAACCCAGGTTGGCCGTCGAGGCCGGCACTCGTACCCTCACTCGCCGCATCACATCCTCCTCCCCCTTGGCTCCCGATCGTCGCAATCGACAGCCCCCACCATATATCGCAATTTGTCCGCCGCCGCAAGGAGTTCTTCGTGGGCAAATCTCCTTGACTCACCCGGGGTTTGACGTTATAAGACGAAAGACCGTTTAGGGCATGAGGAGGATTCCGTGCTGGAAGGCCGGACCATCGGGTTCATCGGGGCGGGTAACATGGCCGAGGCCATGATCCGTGGGCTGCTCGAGGCGAAGTTGATGACCGCCGACCGACTTATCGCCTCGGATATCGTCGAGGCCAGGCGGCGGGAGATCGGTCAGCGCTACGGCGTGCGGACTGTTGCCGAGGGCCGAGAGGTGGCGGCGAAAGCCTCGATCCTGATTCTGGCGGTGAAACCACAGGACATGGAGGCGGCGTTGAAGGAGATCGCCACCACTGTCGATCAGACCAAGACGATCATCTCGGTCGCCGCGGGCACCCCGATCGCCTTTATCGCTGACCGCCTCCCGGCAAAGGCCCGGATCATCCGGGTCATGCCCAACGCGCCAGCCCTCGTTCTTGCCGGTGCCGCCGCGATTGCGAAGGGAGAGCACGCGACCGCTCACGACCTACAGATCGCCGAGGCGATTTTTTCGGCCGTCGGAAAGGCGGTCGTCGTGGAGGAAAAGCACCTCGACGCGGTGACGGGACTGAGCGGCAGCGGTCCTGCCTATGTATTCCTGTTCATCGAGGCGCTGGCCGATGCCGGCGTGAAAATGGGGCTCGCGCGGGACGTGGCCCGGCTCCTGGCCGTTCAGACCGTCCTGGGCGCCGCAAAGATGGTCCTCGAGAGCGGGCGACATCCGGCGGAGCTGAAAGACATGGTCGCCTCTCCCGGCGGGACCACCATTGCCGGTTTGCATGCCTTGGAAAGCGGCGGACTACGTGGGACCCTGATAGAGGCGGTTGAGGCTGCCACGATCCGGTCCCGTGAACTCGGCAAACGCTAGTGCCGTTCCAATTAACTTCGCCTAGCGGCGTTGCCGGCCCCCAGGGCGCTCCCTGCGACGTACCGGAGTATGTACGTCTCGGTCGGCCCTCTGAGAGCCGCGCCTTGCTATGCTCGTTTCTTGGACCGGCACGATGCCCCACCAAATTAGGTTGAAATAATTGGGGAGCACTAAGGAGGGTGAATGTTCATCGCCGGAAACCTGCTGAGCGCTCTGGCCACGATCCTCGACATCGTCCTCACCGCCTACACGTGGATCATCATCATTCGGGCGATCATCTCCTGGGTCAATCCTGACCCCTGGAACCCGATCGTCCAGTTTCTCTATCGTGCCACCGATCCTGTTCTCCGACCGATCCAGCGGATGCTACCGATGAAGGGATGGGGGATCGATTTTTCCCCGCTCGTCGCCATCCTGGCGATCATCTTCATCCAGAAGTTCCTGGTCGCTTCCCTGACCGAGCTGGCCTGGCGGCTCCGGTAATGGTGCTGGTTCGACAGGAGGGCGATGCCGCCTCCTTTCGTGTTCACGTGCAGCCGAAGTCATCCCGCGAAGGAATCGTCGGCGAAGCCGACGGCATCTTGAAGCTCCGGGTGACCTCCCCGCCGGTGGAGGGGCGGGCCAACGAGGCCTGCCTCCACCTGTTGGCCAGGGCTCTCGACCTGCCGATCTCCCGCCTTCGAATCGTCTCGGGTCAGCACGCCCGCCTCAAGACGATCCAGATTGCAGCGGCCTCCGCTGACTTGATCCGCGCCAAGCTCCTCGCGATCATCAACAAGTCGAGCCACGAGCGAAATCTTTAGCTCTCCGCATCTGGTGGCTCTGCGCCCGATGTTGGACTACGGACCCGTTCCGGCGTAGTCGGCGGTCAGCCGGGGCGGCTTGGCATCCGCCTCCAACAGCCACACGCGCCAGCCCCTGAAGTGCTCCAGCAATTTCCGATTCTGGGCCCCATCCATCTCGCGTGCCCACACCACCGTTGCGCCGTCAATATCGGCCCTGTTGTACACCCACTCGGCGTCCAGATTATGGCCGGGCCAATATCGGACGAGCACCAAGTGATGGCCACCGCGTTCCTCGAGCAATGAAAGGACGCGCGCCCGCTGGAGGCCCCAGATATATGGCCTGTTCCACCGCAGCGGGGCTAGCGCCGCGCAGGTCAACACGATGGCCCACACGATGAACCGCCCTATGGGCTGCCCATGCCACCGCCAGACGCGGAGATGCCGCATCCCTTGTATCACGAGCACGAGGAGCAGCCCGGTCATTGGCGCCGCATAGTGAACCTGGGCCCACGTCTCCGGGAGCAGGCCCGCGACCGACAACACTCCGCTCGCCAGCGCCAAGCGCATCCAGCGGTTCTTGAGCACGCATGGCAGCATCAGCAGGGGCACTGTCAGCACAGGGCCAAGGTAGAATTGCCACAGGTATCTGAACCACGTTCCTTTGAACGCGACAAAGCCGGGAAGCGAGCGCTGGCTAATGTAATCTTGGAGTAGCCCGCTGCCATAGTCGCGCATTACCGGGTGCTGGTACATTGGCTCAGGGTTCGGACTTTGCCACAAAAAGCTCGGCGCCACCGAGTAGGTCTCCTCGTAGACCATGTACGGTAGGCGAAGCGGGTCGCCAGTGACGCGCAAATTATATAGGCCCATCGCGCCGCCCGTGAGCGCGAGCACCGTGAGGATCGGCACCATCACATGCGTGAATGCGACCTTCAGGCTGAGGCCCCTCTGGCGTCCCATCCAGATCAGCAGGGTCGTCGCTGCAGGGAGGCTGATGAGAAACCCCTCGAAGGGCCGACTGTTCGCCAGGATGGCGAGGCCGAGTCCCAACAGTAGGGCATCTCCGGCTTGAGGCCGCCGCACGACCCGCCGCACTGCTCCCCAGACCAGCGCGCCGCCGAGCGCCGGCACCGCGCCGCCCCAGTAGCTTTGACTCCAGTACTCGAAGATTCCCAGCCGTACTGCAGCAATCAGCCCTCCCAGCAATGCCCACCACGGAGGGAACCACCCCTGCAGCATCCAGGTGATCGCGGCGCACGCCACCCCCATACTGAGCCAGACGCCCAGGATCGGGTGCTCGCCCAGCACTTGGCCGGCGGCCAATGCCAGCCCTTGGCCTGGCGGGTACTTTGAGGCGTAGGTCGGCTGCTGGAGGATATGGAAGCTCTCGAAGTGCACCCACATCGGGTGCGTCGGGTTGCTCAGGCGGCCGGACGCGAACGTATCCGCCGCCAGGAGGTAGCTGAACTCGTCGTGGACCGCGGGGACGGGGATGCGGGTGAGCAGCGAGACCGCGGCGCTCCCCCCAAACGACAGGAACCCGACTAGCGCGACCGCCACCCCCCTGTGTCGGCCAATAAGGGCAAGTGCCAGCTCGGCCCGGCGGCACCAGGACACGGTACCTTGCCGGATCCCGAGGGCGAGCGCCGGCATCAGGACGGCCGCTACCGTCTCAGGGGTCCGCACGGCCGACGTCCATAGCCTTCCAGTGAGAAGTCAGCATGATGATTGTACGGTGGAAAAGTGACCGTGCAACGATTACATGGGAGACCACCCCATGAGACGGGCCCATGGCAGCCACAGCGGACGCCGGACGTGAGTTGCATACGCATTCGGAGCGACAACCCGCTTCTGC
>JACPQX010000112.1 GCA_016190255.1 Candidatus Methylomirabilis oxygeniifera
GCAGCTTACCATGGGCTCCAGGCTCAGCGAGTTACGCTTTTTCCTCGTTCATATCGATTTGATCTCTTTTAGTAGCGGCCGAACCGGCACGGTTTTCACTGTAGCTCATCTCCCCTATTCCCTGGAGGCTTCTTCTGGATCAGTGGAACACCAACTGTATGTTTTGGTGGGTCTAGGTTAGCCTGACCAAAGGGACGCCGCTGCTTAGGAGGGAAGCGATGCCACGGACACCGCACATCGAAAAGCACTTCACTGGCAGCGAGATGGTCAGAGATATCGTCATCGGGATGTCTGATGGGTTGACGGTCCCCTTTGCGCTTGCGGCGGGGCTTACCGGCGTCGTAGCCTCGACCGGGATCATTGTCACCGCTGGGCTGGCTGAGATCGCGGCCGGGTCCATCGCCATGGGCTTGGGCGGCTATCTCGCGGCGAGGAACGACGCGGAGCACTACGCCGCCGAGCGGGCGCGCGAGCAACTGGAGGTGAGCGAGAGGCCTGCGCAAGAGACGGCAGAGGTAATGGAGGTCTTTCGATCCTATGGCCTCACGGACGAGGAGAGCGCGCCCGTCGTTCAGGCGTTATGTAAACGCCCGGAGGCGTGGATCGATTTCATGATGCGATTTGAGTTGGGCCTCGAGAAGCCGGATCCGAGGCGTGCCCTTACCAGCGCGCTGACGATCGGCGGCGCCTACATCGCGGGCGGTTTCATCCCATTGGGGCCGTACATGATGGTTTCCGGCGCACAGGTCGCCCTGGTGTTCTCCGTGGTGGTCACCCTCATCGCGTTAGCTGGTTTCGGCTACCTGAAGGGCCTTTTCACAGGGACGGCGCCCGTACGCGGCGCGCTGCAGACCGTCCTGATCGGCGGCCTCGCCGCGGCCGCGGCCTTCGTCATCGCAAGGGTGATTTCATAGGAGTGGGTTCACTCGACAACCGTTCGCCCCTTTCCAACCCCGCTGCGCCTTTGTAAAACCTCCTTGCCTTTGCTCTCCCGCTCTGATATAAGGCGGAAGCGACTTTCGTCACCCTGAAGGGCTCGAAGGCTCCTCGACGTTCCTCTCGAGGTCTGTATCGATGCCAGGTGTTCTCTCACGCCTCCTGCTGACGCTGTTCACCCTATCATTCTGCTTCTCCATTCCAGTGGTCTCGGCCCAGGAGACCGGAACCCACGACCTTCTCAATCAGATCAAGGAACTGAAATCGGTCGTCACGATCGAGGCTGATGAGCTCGAGCGCCGCGCACGGGACAAGCTCACGATCGCAAGGGGCGATGTCCGCATCCAGATGGAAGACCGAGTCCTGTACGCCGACGAGGTCGAACTGGACCAGGTGAAAGAGGTGGTTTGGGCCAGGGGAAGGGTCCAACTCATCGACGGGGGGAGGCGGCTGGATGGCGACCGTTTCCAGTATCACTACCGCAAAAATACCGGCGTCATGTACCAGGCGCGTGGGGCGATCCCGCCTGCCACCGCCATTCAAGGCGTCGAGATCCATAAGGAAGGGGAGCGGAGGTATCGCCTGGTGGAGGGACGCTTCACGACCTGCCGCATCTGCCAACCCGAACCAGGTGGGGTCGATTGGGAGGTCCGGGCCAAGGAGGCGGTTCTGGAGCAGGACGACTATCTCGAAGCGAAATCGGCGTCGTTCTGGGTCCGCGGCATCCCGTCACTCTTTACCCCCTATCTGATCTATCCCGTCGGCGAGCGGCGGACCGGCTTGCTGATCCCGCGTATCGGCTACAGCAATGTGGACGGCTTTACCTACAAGCAGCCCTTCTTCTGGGCCATCTCTGAGTCCCAAGACCTCACGTTAACCGGTGTCTACCGGACCGAGCGTGGGTTTGAGGGCGAGGCACACTACCGGTATATCCTTGGGCCGGAGGCGGTCGGGTCGATCGATGCCAGGATCATCCAAGACCTGAAAAGCACGACGCAGGACACGATCAGGACGACCATCACCGCTCGCCATGATCAGCAGTTCAACCCGGAGTTGAGCCTGAAGGCCGACGTGAATTATGTGAGCGATCGAGTCATCCAGCGAGCGTTCGCAGAGACCCCATCCGAGCTGAGGACGGCGAACCTCGCAAGCTCCAGGGTCTTCATGACCCGACTGTGGCAGAACTATGGCCTGCAATTGTTGGTGGAGGATACGCGGACCCTTACGGAAGCCAGCGATAGCCGGCTGCGGCGACTGCCCGAGCTGAGCTTCTCGGCCTTTCCTCAGCGCCTGTTCGGGTCGCCCGTCCTCTTTGAGATGGACGCGTCCGGCACGTATCTCGAGCGTAGTGGGGTTCCGGATGGTGGCCGGGCCGATCTGTTTCCGAAACTCTCGGCCCCTTGGCGGTTGCTCCCCTGGATGACCATGATCCCCTCGGTGGGCGGTCGAGAGACCGCGTACACGAAACGTGCAGGTGGCGGGGGAGAGGGCGGGCTGACACGCGAGCTCTTTGAGGCTTCCAACGCGCTGGAGGCTCGCTTTTACCGAAGCTTTCAGATTGGAGGTGAGCGCGTCGATCGGCTGGTTCACTTAGTCGAGCCGCGCGTGAGCTACTGGTATATTAATCCGGTCGATCAGCAAGAGCTTCCACAGTTTGATCGCGTCGATTTCATCAGCCCGCAGAATAGGGTCACCTACTCCCTCAGCAACCGGCTCCTCGCCAAGATCAAGGAGACGGATGGTTCGGTCCGGACCCACGAGGTCGTGTCCCTCTCGCTAAGCCAAAGCCTCAATCTGAACCCGCGAGAGCGGACCTTCTCCGACCTGTTTCTGAGCGCGCTGACTCCGGAGCGGATCGACCAGGCCGTCCGTGAGGAGTCGGCTAGACCCCTGGGGAACGGGTTCTCGCAGGCGCAAGAGCGCCGTCTGTCAAACTTGGTAGCCACCGTCCGCGCCTCGCCCTTCCGGAACCTGGCCTTCCAAGGCCTGGCGGCCATCAACACTGAGTCGGATCGGGTCGATGGAATCGAAGCCGGAGTTCGGTTCACCTATCCGGAATACGGTTGGGTGGAGATGGCTCACAGCTTCATACGCGGTGGAGAGACAGCCGGACTCCCCGGCCCCTTCCAGGATCGGGAGACCTCTGGGGTGGTTGGCCGGCTCCTCTTCACCCCGGTCAAGAACGTCGCCATCAACTACCTCGGCCGCTATGATTCCCTCAGGGAAACGAGTCTGGAGAACAATGTCGTCGTCACCTACAGCACCTGCTGCTGGCTGATGGGAATCCAGTATGTCAATCGCGACGTGATCCCCGGTGTCAGAGGCTCGGAAGACAGCGTCAGCTTCTTCTTTGAGCTGCTGACCGGCGGGGCGCCCGCGCCTCCGGAACGAGGGGCCCGGACCCTCATGCGACGCTGACAGTTGTTGACGGGGAATGACAGCGCAAGTAGAATGAAGACGGTTCGCAATGGAAGGCGATTGCCCCATAACTCTCGCGCCTTCGAGGAGGAGCCATGTACTATCCGGTGTTTCGCCCAAGGCGCCTGCGCCAAAATGACACCTTTCGCCGCCTGGTTCGAGAGACTCACCTCACGACCGAAGATCTGATCCAGCCCCTCTTCGTCGTCCACGGACGTGGCGTCCGCCAGGAGGTCTCCTCCATGCCCGGTTGCTTCCATCTGTCGGTGGACGAGCTGGCCAAGGAGGCGAAGGAGGTGGCCTCGACGGGTATCCCCGGGATCATCCTGTTTGGCCTGCCGGCTGCCAAAGATGCGGCTGGATCGGAGGCGTACGCCGAGGACGGGATCATCCAGCAGGCCGTCAGAGCGGTCAAGGATACCGTGTCCGATCTGTTGGTAATGACGGACGTCTGCTTGTGCGAGTACACCAGTCATGGCCATTGCGGCGTTGTGGAGCGGGGCCAGGTGAAGAACGACCCCACGCTGGAATTGCTGGCCAGGACGGCGCTCTCTCACGCAGAGGCAGGCGCTGACTTGGTCGCGCCCTCCGACATGATGGACGGACGGGTGGCGGCGATCCGGGAGGCGCTCGACGAAGAGGGGTTCGTGGAGATTCCGATTATGGCCTATTCGGCCAAGTACGCCAGCGCCTTCTATGGCCCGTTCCGCGAGGCGGCGGAGTCGGCCCCCCAGTTCGGCGATCGCCGCTCGTATCAGATGGACCCGGCCAACGGCGACGAGGCGCTCCGGGAGGTTGGGCTCGACCTGGAAGAGGGGGCGGACATCGTGATGGTCAAGCCGGCCCTTCCCTACCTGGATATCGTCTGGCGGGTGAAGCAGGAGTTCGGTGGGCCCGTCGCGGCCTACAACGTCAGCGGGGAATACGCCATGCTGAAGGCTGCCGGGCGGCTCGGTTGGATCGATGAGGAGCGCGTGCTGATGGAGTCCCTCACGTCCATCAAGCGGGCCGGCGCTGACCTGATCCTGACCTATTCGGCGAAAGAGGCGGCGCGCCTGCTGGAGAAC
>JACPQX010000109.1 GCA_016190255.1 Candidatus Methylomirabilis oxygeniifera
CGTTCTTCGCAGCCCCAAGAACGGAGAGATTGCCGCGCTCCCGTTGGTCGCTCGCAATGACCGCTCAACGCAAGTTCCCCAGTTTGCCATCATGTGAATCGAAATTAGGACAGTACCCGACCGAAGGGAAGCCAGAGCTTGACAACGCGAGTGGGGTGTGACACGCTCAGTCGGGCGTGAGGTTTCCTCACGAACGTTCGAGCCCTAGACCGTGCGATTCGGCTGCACGAGGGCCTGGGCAGGCAATGTAAGAGGAGGCTTCCAATGGTAAGGTACCTTTTTCGATCCAGTGTCGTCGTTGGGCTCGTCGCTGTCGCGCTGCTCGCCGCGTTGGCATATGTGGGCTACGGCCAGGCTCAGGGTGACCCAACAGCCACCGGCGACCAGCAGTCCAGTGTTTTCCCCCCGGACCGGATTGGGCCTCTGGGTGACGCCATTAAAGTTCAGAAGCGTCACACCGGTTATCTCATGGCCCACCCGGATGTCGTGGGGACGGCCGCGGGTCTCACGGCGGATGGCCGCCCGGCGGTCAAGGTGTATACCAAGGCTGCTGGGACCGCGGGGATCCCGGAAAGCCTCGACGGCATGCAGGTCGTGGTAGAGGCAACCGGAGAGTTCTTTGCTCTCAAAAAGGCTGACACGGATCCATCCGGCAGCAAGGGGAAAGGCGGGGGTCAGGTTGATACCACCGCTCGGTTCGGACGACCCGTGCCGATCGGTGTCTCAACCGGCAATCAGGGTGAGTGCTCCGCCGGCACGATCGGCGCGCGCGTTAGGAATGTGGGCAATGGCAATGTATACGCCCTGAGCAATAACCACGTCTATGCCCTTGAGAACAATGCTCCGATCGACAGTAATGTGCTTCAGCCCGGGCGGTTCGATACCGGTTGTAGCGTGAACGCCGGCGACGTCATCGGGACGCTCGCTGATTTTGAACCGATCATTTTTTCCCCTACGGCCAGCAACACGATCGATGCGGCGATTGCTCTCTCCTCGACCGCCAATCTGGGCAACGCTACTCCGTCCGGCGGCTACGGCACGCCAAGATCGGCCACTGTCGCCGCGTTTGTCGGCCAGAAGGTGCAGAAATACGGTCGGACAAGCCTACTGACCAAAGGGCAGGTGACCGGCATCAATGGCACTATCTTGATCGGTTACGGTTCCGGGACAGCGCGCTTTGTGAATCAAATCATCGTTGGTTCCAGAAAACCGTTCATCAAGAATGGCGATTCGGGATCGCTTTTGGTCACCGACCCTGACCGTAATCCCGTCGGCTTGTTGTATGCCAGCGACTCCAGCGGCAAGAACGCAATCGCCAACCTGATCGACCCGGTTCTCACTCAGCTCGGCGTGGTCATCGACGGCGCGCCCTAGAGCCGCCTCCCGGCGCGTCCTCAACCTGGCTCCGAAAAAGGAACAGCGGCCTGTTCATCTTGACGGGGCTGTGAAGGTACGAGAGAGGGCAGCTACCAGCAGGTATCGTCCGATGGTAGGTTCAATCGAAGTCCTCATCCTCCTGGGCACTGTGGGCTTCCTCGCGGGCTTCGAGGGGGTCGCGACGCGCGCCACTCAAGTGGCGGGTGATGGTCCGAAGCAAGTTCGCATGGCAGGAAAGACTATTGAAGCGGTGCTTGAAGAGTACACTGATCGATTGATGTCTCTCCCTGGAGTGGTGGGGACCGCCATCGGTGAGTGCGACGGAAAGCCTTGTATCAAGGTGCTCGTCGTGAAGAAGACTCCAGAGCTGTTGAAGAAGATCGGTCCGACGCTCGAAGGGTACCTGGTGGTTATCGAGGAGACCGGGGAGTTTCGGGCGCTCGACTCCGGATGATCTCAGGGCGCGTCATCTTCCAATCCTCAATCCCATCCCCAAGTCCCCTTACCCTCTCTCCAATCAGGATAGGAAACGCATAGCTCTCTCCGCGCTGCGATAAACGAACCCCTCGTTTACTTCGTCCAATGGCCAGAGGGTTCTGCGTTGGGGGCGCCGGGAGGTTCCTCTCGCCTGCCTCCAGTGCGCGAATTTTCTCTTGACAGAGGCACGAAAGAACGCCAGAGTGAACGTACTGTTGTCGTTGCGATCGAAGTCTCGCTGGGCCTCGGGCTGCCCGCGTTACAATCAACCTGTTACTAGGAAAGGATGTGGACCATGCGGAAACCTACGACACTTGCAGCGGCTGGCTTATTGATCTTTGCACTGATGACGTCGGGCTGCGGAACGGTTACCGGGGCCGCCGTGGGGGCAGGCGCAGGGGCCGCCATCGGCGCGGGCACGGGGCACGGCGCCGGCAAGGGCGCGCTCATCGGCACAGGCGTCGGCGCCGCGGCGGGCGCCATCTACGACATCACGAAGTAATGGGCATCTCGATGAAGATGCGGCTTCGCCCGTCGGTGGGACTAGCCGCCGGCATCATGCTGTGGAGTGGGATCGCTCTTGGCCAGGGAAAGCCAGCCGAGTGTGATAAGGCTGGCGCGCCGGAGAAGGTGTCGGGCCAGGTCGTCAGTGTTGAGCCGGACCAGGGTAAACTGACCTTGCGCGACGCCGACGGAGCAACCCACGTGTTCCAGGCATCGAAGGAAACGATTCAGGGCTACAAGGTCGGGGATCGCATCGAGGCGAAGCTCCGATCAGCGAAAGACTGCCCCAAATAGCGCGGGGGATCGCGTCGGACGAGGGCGCGGGGTCCGATCCCCCCCCGCCCTCTCCTGCCGTTATCCCTCTAATGAAGTCGCTATGCCCCGCATGTCTTACCGATTTCCGATGAACGCCCGATTGCCTTGGTCCTGTGAGGATCCAGCGCGACAATCTTTCCTTTCTCTGTTCCGCTCCACGCCTTGATACACCCCAAAGAAGGGTGACCCTGCCCGACGCAGACCAAAGGCACCACCGCGGTCGCTGTGCAGGGCTCGCAACTTAGCGATCCTTGCCCACGCCATTACAATTTCCCAAAAGATCCCCACCGTGTAAACCTTACATGCTTGATCCCACGGAACCATCCCGTTCGTCTCATAACTCACTCCAGTTACCGCGTGGAAACACTTGAAAAATCATGAAGTTAGCTTATATCACGTGGACTGCCGTCGATATGGCACCGAGGTTGCTCGATGCTTATCGAAAGGGATGATCGCAGGTGGTCCGGATCGGTTTGGGAAATTCGTGGCAGCGTGGTGAAAGGAGGAAGCAGCCATGACGGAAGAAAGGTGGAATCCCTGGAAAGCAACCGCGATCGGGTTGGCCGCCGTGTTCGCTACGGCCCTGATTACCGGAATCGTGGTCGCCAACTGGAGTGGTCAGGAGAAGGCCAAAGAGGTCACGGTGACTACCCCAAGACCGGTGCCGCACGACGCAGCCAAACCGTCGGCGTCGAACATCGACGCGTGCAACCAATACGCGAGGGCGGTCGCCGGCGATAAGACAACCGAGGTGGTCAAGGACGCCCTGATCGGGGGCGCCGTCGGCGCCGGCGTGGGAGCGGCCGGCGGGGCAATCGCAGGGGGCGGCTCGGGAGCCGGCAAGGGAGCCGGTATCGGCGGCCTCGTAGGAGCGACTGCAGGAACCCTCTACGGCCTGAATGACGTCAAACAGAATGATGCCCGCTACGCGGGGGCCTATCGGGCCTGCATGAAGAGGAGGGGCTTCATCGACTAATACAAACGCATTAAATGAAGTGTCATTGCGAGGACCCAGAGCGAAGCGAAGGGGACGAAGCAATCTCGCAATCACGCAGACAAGGCTTGTGAGATTGCCACGCTCCCGTTGGTCGCTCGCAATGACAATGTAACACCATTTAATGCGTTTGTATTAGTACGAACGCATCAAATGCAGTGTCATTGCCAGCAGCGTGTTCATGGCGTGAACTGAAATGCCTTGATCCCCAGGCTGAGTTGATTGATTGATTGGAGGGGATCGCTGCCCGCCACAGCCATACCTGCAAAGGCGATGTAGGTGCCTCCCGGCTCGGAGCCCAAGAAGGTATACGAGAACGGGATCACCATCGGTTGTGAGAACGCAATGCCTGCCAAGAATGGAATGGGGGAGAGCCCCAGGACCATTGAGATCGCGCCCGTTGGCCCCTGGACAAGCGAGAGGAATGTGACGCCATCGGGCAGGAGCGCCCCAAGGTAGATATCTCCCAGGGTCGGGGGGGATCCCGGGGTGACGGTAGCCTGATAGGTGATCGTCTGGCCCGTGCGCAACGCTTCCGCGCTGAGCGCCACTGCAGCGTCCGGAGGGGCATTGGGCGGGGCGTTGGGGTTGACAATGCGATGCACCGTGCCTCCAAGCCCCACGACGTAGATCTCTCCGGACTCGTCCTCACCGAACGATGAGATGCTGAGCGCGGTGTCGAGCAGCAGGCTCTGCACCCCGTCGCGTAGCAAAAAGATTTCACCCGAACAGAAGTCAGCGTACACATATCCGCCCGCCGGAAGACTTGACCTATTTCCGCGATAGACGTAGCCGCCCGTGACGGAGCAGCGTCCTCCCGTGTGGTCGTATTCGGCGATCGGAGGGGTGAAACTGCTGGCGTTGCACGGGGCAGGTCCGAGGTCCGTGCAGCGATTGCCCTCGAAGACACGCCAACCGTAGTTGCCGCCGAGCGTCACCATATCGACCTCTTCCCGAGCCCCTTGCCCGACGTCCCCGACAAAGAGCTGGCCCGTCCCGCGATCGAATGAGAACCGCCAGGGGTTTCTGAAACCCAGCGCGAAGATCTCGTCGCGCCCAGGATCAGCGCCGAAGAAAGGATTGGTCGAGGGTGAGGAATAGGGCGCAGATGGGCCCTCGGGGTGGTCAACGTCGATGCGCAGTATCTTGCCGAGAAGCTCCTGCGTGTCTTGCGCGCGATTGCCGGGGTCGTTGCCTGAGCCGCCGTCACCCATTCCGATGTAGAGGAAGCCATCGGGGCCGAACTCGATCATCCCGCCGTTGTGGTTGGCGAAGGGCTGCAGGAGGGTGAGTAACACCGACTCGCTCGTCTCCGCGACATCACGGTTCGCCGCCGAGACACGGTACTCTGCGATCACGGTCGCGCCATCGGGCCGGCGCGTGTAGTTGACGAAGAAGCGCCGGTTGTCTGTCATGTGTGGATGGACAGCAAGTCCCAGCAGGCCGCGCTCGCCGCCTGACAGTACCTTCGATCTGATGTCGAGAAACACAGTCGGCGCCGCCGCTCCTGACTGAAGCACCAAGATGCGACCGGCCTGCTCGACAATGAAGAGCCGGTTGGTCCCATCGCGGGCGTTGGTCACGTAGAGCGGATTCGTCAAGCCTTCGAGAACCGGGACAAGCTCAATCGCGACTCCATCCGGGGAGAGATCTTGTGGCACCTGCTCTACGTCGAGCGCGATTCTTGGATGGGCCTGGCGGTCGGCCATGGACGCGGGGTCACTCCACGCCGGAGGTCCACTGAGTCTCAGAGCAGAGAAAAGCACCAGGCAACAGCGAATGAGCTTATGTCGTCGCATGATCCCACCGGCTTTCCGTTCGCGCTGTGAATGCGCCGCGTACGGCGCTGGTGCCCCTTCAACTATCTCTCCCTACGTTGGTGGCCCCTGCCGGTCCAAGAAACGAGCATAGCAGGGTGCGGCCCCGCGCAGGCCAGGCTTACAGCAACAGGGTATCAAGGAGGGTGAAGCAGAACAAGGCGATACTGAGGATGCCGTTCGCGGTGAAGAACGCAGCGTCGAGCCTCTTCAGTCCGTATCGGATGAGGAGGAGATGCTCGTACAGCAGGAGGGCGGATGCGAGGAGAACGCCGGTGAGGTAGAAGTAACGCAGACCCGAGAGAGGGATCAAGAGGAAGAAGAGAGCGAGCGTCAACGCATGGAGGACTCGGGAAACAGCCATGCCGCCCGCGGCTCCGAACCGGGCCGGAATCGAGTAGAGCCCGGTGGCCCGATCAAAGTCGATATCAGACAGCGCGTAGAGGATATCGAACCCGGCCACCCAGAGGAGGACGGCCAAACCGAGCACGGCGGGAGTTGTCTCTACCCGACCTGTGACGGCGATCCACGCGCCAAGAGGGGCCATCGCCAGGGAAAGACCCAAGATCAGGTGAGAGAGAAACGTGAACCGCTTGGTATAAGGGTACACAATCAGGATCGCCATCGCGAACGGCGCCAACGTCAGACAGAGAGGATTGAGGCGGGAGGTCGCAAACAGGAAAAGCGCGAAGGAGACGACGGCGAACGCGGTGACCTCCCCCCGCCCGACCAGTCCTTTCGGCAAGGCCCGGTCCCGCGTTCTGGGATTACGGGCGTCGAACTCCTGGTCAACGAGACGATTGACGGCCATCGCCCCGCTCCTCGCGCCTATCATGGCCAGCAGAATCCACAGGAGCGTCGGAAGGGGCGGGATCCCCCGGGCCGCCAGGATCGCGCCCATCAACGCGAACGGAAGGGCGAAGACGGTGTGGGGGAACTTCACCAAGTCGAGGAACAGGACCGTCCTTCGGATGGCCAGCCGGAAGGGATTCACGCCGACTTCCTTCCCACGTGAAGCGTGACAATCCCGCCGGTCAAGGCCCAGATTTGGACGTCGCGGAACCCAACCTCCTCCATCAGTCCGGCCAGCTCCCACGGAGACGGAAAGCGGGAGACAGAAGCCGGAAGATAGCTGTAGGCATCGCGGTTCCCCGAGATCAGACCGCCCAGCCATGGGAGCATCCGACGGAAATAGAAGCGGTAGAGACGCCCGAAGAGCGGCCCTTGTGGCGTCGCGAACTCCAGGATGATGGCGCGGCCCCCGGGTCGCAGCACTCTATTCAGCTCCGCCAGCCCTCGCTTTTGATTTATCACATTGCGAATCCCGAAAGCGATGGTAGCCACATCGAACGTACCAGCTTCGAACGGGAGCGCCTCTGCGGAGGCGGCGTGCAGTTGAATTCGGTGTGCGAGGCCGACCCGGGCTATCTTGTCCGCCCCCAAACGCAGCATCGGCAGGCAGAAGTCAACGCCCACAATAGATTTGGCCGAGGGAAATTGCTTGGCCAACTGGAGAGCCACATCAGCGGTCCCGGTGCAGACATCCAGCGCCAGCCCGCCCGGAGGTAGTTCCGCCTGAGCGACCGCCCGCCGTCGCCAGTAGCGGTCCCGGCCAGCACTCAAGAGGCGATTCAGGAGGTCGTATCGGGGCGCGATCCCGGCGAACATCCGGCGGATGGCGTCCCTATCCCCTCCCCCATCCGCCTCCATGCGATGCGCCCCCCCGACGCGAGGTAGATCAACCGGACAGGTGGTGGCTCTCCTCAAAGATCACAGCCGCCGTGACATCTACAGCCTGCCGACGATCCTGAAGTAGGTTGTAGAAATCCATCACCTTTCGGGCGTATTGGTCCGTGTCCTGGAACCCGGGTCTGCGGCCGGTGTCGCCGTAATAGTACACCATCAGCGAGGTTCTCATGTCGTCCCGGTTTTGAGCCAGGTTGGCCTTCAGATACTTCAGGGCCGTTTCCAGGTTCAGGTGAACGTCGTACAGGTCGTCGGGTCGGCTCACTGCGCCCGGATTGAACGCCCTGGCGGTCGCGAACATCAGTTGACCCAGGCCCCTGGCGTTCTTCGGGGACTTGGCCACCACCCTGAAGGAAGACTCAACGGCAACGACTGAGAACAGAAGGTCAGGGTTCACTTCGTGTTCCGCCGCGAGGCTCATGATCTTGGCGATCAGGTAGCGACGGAGGTGCGGGTCGTCCCTGACCGCATCATACTCTCTCATCACACTTTCGTATACGGCGTCGTAGGCGTCCGCGTCGGCCAGTTGTAACCGCCCGTGCAGCGCCACCGTGGAGGCGCCCAGACCCAGAGCAGCGACAGCGAGGATCGCTATCCAGACCTGATATTGACGTTTTACCTCCTCGAGCAGAGGAGGAAGCTGTCTCCGAGGAATCACGTGCACAGTCTCGTACATCGATACGCCCTCCTTCATTGAACGGGGGATCCCAAACCAACAGGATTTCCCCTCTTCTCACTCAGGCAGGGGGGTGGAATGAATCTTGCGAGCAGTCGGCGAAAATAAATAACCCCCTGGTGCCTTGTTCCAGAGGGCCCGACGTTCCGGTCTTTTCTCCGCAACGAGATCGACGACACAGCCACTATCACCGGAACATCTGAACCGCCTCCATGTTCTTACCCTGCAGGACCCTCTGGATGGTGCGAAGAATTACATCGTGACGACGATATTAGGCAATCATGGCTTTGTTTCCAACCTCTTCACCCTCCTGGTTGCCTCAACGCAACCTTCAGTTCGGAATGAGCTTCAAGCGCCGGCCGCCGTGCACATCCTCCGGGGAAGGCGGAAGAAGTTTCACCCGATCTCCTTCTCGGAAGACTGTTGCCTCCTTGATCCCATTGAGGGTAGCAACCTGCCACGCCAACTGCTGGTCGCCCAAGACATCCCTGGCCACGCTACCTGGAGTCTCCCCAGCCTTGGCGGCATAGATCCGCAGGCGCCGATTGTCCTGCTTCGCCCCGTAGACCAAGCCTTCAAGGCGCGCTTTATACTCGTTCGTCCTTATCTCGGGGCTACCGCCCCCCTGCTCGGTCAGGATGGCGGCCATGGTCTCGGCCTTCACAATGCGGTCAGCCGTCTCCGGATGGGTCCCTTGAAAGCCATGATAGCCGAGCGCCTCCAGCCGTTCCTTCAGCTTCATCCCCCTGAGAAAGGCCACCATCTCCCGTGGATCATACCCGGCGCGATAGGCCGTCCGGAGCCCCAGTTCGTCCGCCTCGAGCTCCGCCTCGCGGCCATATCCCAGCAGGATGTGATCGGAGATGGCACCCGAGACCCTCGCCCAGTTCCCGGAGTTCTCACGACCGCCAGGGCTGAGGGCCATGAGACCAAGCGACAGGATCTGAGCGCCGAGCGCCTTGGTAAGTTGCTTGGCCGCATGTCGGGCGGTGGCATGGCCGATCTCGTGACCCAGGACCCCGGCGAGCTGCGCCTCGCTATTCAGCATCGCCAGCATCCCCCGGGTGATGTAGATGTAGCCACCCGGGAGGGCCATAGCGTTCACCTCGGGGATATCGACGATCTTGAAGCTGTACCGGAAACTGGTCGGGCCAATGCCTTCGAGCAAACGCTGGCCGATCGATTCCACATACGCCTGTAGCTCCTGATCACGATAGCGTCCAAATCGCCTGAGGATCTCCTCATCGGCCTTCTTGCCGATCTCGTTCTCCTCGGCCTCAGAGATGATGGTGAAGCCTGACGCGCGTCGAGGGATAGGGAACCCCAGCAGGGCTGCTGCCACGGCAAGGAAAAGGAACACGCGCCTGCTGATTGTGTGACCGGAGTCCATGTTTCAGTCCTCTGACCGCTGGCCTATCGAAGGCGCAACTCCACGGCCTTGATATTCTGTCTGGCTTTTTCGGCCAGTTGGCCCTTCGGCAGATACTTCAGATAGAGCTTATACTCTCTCAACGCTTTGCGGTATAGGGCCTTATCGTCCACGCCCAGCTTCGCTTTCGTGTGGTAGGACAGCCCCAGATGGTAGTGTGCCTCGGCAAAGTTATCTTTCAGCTTCACCGCCTGTTCGTATTCACCGATCGCTTGGTCCAGATCGGAAAACATTCGCTCATGGTAAAAGATCCCGAGTTCGTAATGGGCCTCGGCTGCCGTCGTGCGATCAGCCGGCGGCTTGCGCTCTGCCCCCGGCGCCTTTCGCTCAATGGCGAGCGCTGACCCTGCAAGAGCAAACACAACCAGTCCCGCAACGGGACTGCGGAGACGCCGCCACAAAAAAGCGCTCATCGGCCCGTTCGATAGCATCGTGACGACAGTCCCCCCTTCCGAGCCAGTTTCGCCGTCCACAGCCTCCCGCTCGCCTGATCGATCAGGAGGCCAGATTTGTCTACGCGGCTTTGCGCTTCAGGCTGCGCTTGCTCCTCGGCACCGTCGCACGCCAGGCCCCCTGACGTAGGGCGGCACCGGCCTGCCGCGCCCTTATCGCAGCGCCCTCCTGAATCGCTCGGATTTCGTCATCACTGAACCCGGTGAACCGTGTGCCTCCAAACCAACTAATTGAGTGACCCATTTTCTGGTCTCTCACCTCCCTTCGCAAAAAAGCACCGCAGCCCTAGGGACAGGAGCGCACGGTGCCTGGAAACCTCAAGATCTCGCCGGCCGTCTGGCCTGACGGATCACTCGAAACAAAATCCAGCCTAACTGTCACGCCCGGCGGAATAAGTATTCGACCGAAAGTGTAACCCCCCTTAGCGATAAGGATCTACGCAGCTCTCTGCCACCCAAGAGCCTTGCTTTATTCTTCTAGTTAAGGATGTTAGCAATGTCTAGTCGGAATGTCAAGGATTTATGGCGCGAGGCGTCAAAACGGGCGGCGACCTAAGACCAAGGGCTTGCTGGGCGGTCAGCCATCCCGGGTAGCTGGAGCCGGCGGGGGGACTTGAACCCTCGACCTGCTGATTACGAATCAGCTGCTCTGCCAACTGAGCTACGCCGGCGGCTAGGCGGGGTTACTATAGCCAAGGGCCTCTGGACTGTCAAGGCGCGCTGCCCTTTTCTTTTTCAATCGTGACCGGTATAATACGCGTACTGTGAGCACGAAACCGATGCGAGGTGAGATGCTGCGTGATCTGAGCGAACAGTACGTTGCCCACATTGAGGAGCTTCCTGAGGGCTCCTCGAAAAAGTTCACCCTGATCTGGAACGGACAGCCGCTGGAGGGATTCGTCGTCAACCATCGGGGAAGCTTTTACGCCTACGTGAACCGCTGTTGCCACATACCGATGCCGATGGACTGGTTTGAGAACCAGTTTCTATCAGAAGATGGCCGCTTCATCATATGCGCCACCCACGGGGCCACCTATGACCCGGCCACCGGCGAATGCGTGGCCGGGCCATGTCCCGGGGAGTATCTCGAGCGATTGCCACTGAGGGTGATGGAAGGAACCATCTTCGCCGTCTGTCCGACCCTGACCCCGCCCTAGGAAGCGGCGGACTCAGAGGGCCGATATCGGAACGACAAAAGGGGGAAGATGATGGCCGCTCCCGATCAGGACCTGACACAGGTGTTGGAGGTTAATGCCAACTTCTATCGAGCCTTCGAAAGCCTGGATATTCTGCGAATGGCGGCCGTGTGGGCCAGGGGAGACCATGTCAGATGTGTCCACCCGGGGTGGTCGCTTCTCTCGGGGTGGGAGGCCGTGAAGGCGAGCTGGGAGCTGATCTTTTCCAATACGAAGGAGATCCGCTTCACGCTCACCGATGTCCGCGTGCAGATTCACAGCACGATGGCCTGGGTGGTTCTAACGGAAAACCTCCTCTCCCAGGTCCAGCAAGATGTGACCGCGACCTCGATCCTCGCCACGAACATTTATGAGAAGACCAACGGCACCTGGCAGATGGTCCACCACCACGCCTCACACGTCTTCTCCAGCCGCACAGTCTCCGAGAAGGAGGTCACACACTAACGGACGCCTTCCGGAGAGCAAAAGGTTCAAAATGAGAAAGCCCACGACGACACGCCCGATCATTGATATCCATGTCCACGTCTTGCCGCCCGATGCCTGCGGTGAGCAGGGGTACGTGTCAACCAAGCAGTGGAACTGGCCGTCATTCCTCCTGCTGCGCATGCGCCACAGGATCAAGCGGCAGGAAACGATCGGCGGCAACGGGATCATACGGAGCCAACTCGCGCGAGCTGTCGCCGACATGCGGGCCGTCGATCGGGTCGTCGCATTGGCCTTGGACGGGGTCTATGACAATATGGGCAGGAAGGACAGCCGGCGAACTCATTTCTACGTCGCCAACGACTACGTGTTCGAACTGTCCAAGACCGACGACCGTTTCCTGCCGGGTCCCTCAGTGAATCCGATGCGGCGAGACGCGCTCGAAGAGCTTGATCGGTGCCTTGATCTGGGCGCCGTCCTGCTGAAGTGGCTTCCCAACTCCCAGGGATTTGACCCGATGGACCCCTCCCTCGTCCCATTCTACCGTCGAATGGCCCAAGCCCGCCTCCCCCTGCTATGTCACACCGGGCCGGAATATGCCCTGACGACGGCCGAACGGAAATTCGGCCGCCTCGAGGGCCTCCGGCTGGCCCTGGATGAAGGGGTGACCGTCATTGCCGCACACGGTGGGGGGGCCGATATCCTCAACTTGGGTCGCACCTTCCACACCGTTGCCGACATGCTGCTCAAGCACACCAACCTCTATGCCGATACCTCCGCGTTTACCCAACCGAACCGATCCTGGTTCCTGCGACGCTTCCTGCGCCATCCCGAGCTGCATCCGAAGCTGATTCACGGGAGCGATGTGCCGCTTCCGATCATCCCTTGGCTGTTCCTCCGCAGCCTTCCGTTCAGGGAGATCGTGCGCCTGAGTCGAGTCGCCAGCCCCATCGACCGGGATTGTCTCATCAAACAGTCACTCGGCTTTCCCGATGGCGTTTTCCGCCGAGGGTCCGAGCTGCTTCGGATGGACCGCGCCAGCCCCTGATGGCGAGTGAGCCGCCCAATGGCCACGACCGCGAATATCCCTCTTCCCTATCGATTTGCCGCTGCCCTCGTTCACCTGATGCTGAAGATCTACTTTCGGTCGATCGAGGCAACGGGTAGAGAACGGATCCCGAAAGAGGGCCCCGCCATCTTTGCGTCCAACCACCCTAATTCCACGGTTGATCCATTCGTCCTCGGCAACCTGGTCGGCCGCAAACTCAACTTCATGGCGATGAGCACTTTCTTTGAGAGGAAGCCGGTCGCTTGGTTCCTTAGCCGTTGCGGGGTTATCCCTATCCACCGCCGACAGGATGACCCGGCGAAGATGGATCAGAATGTCAGGTCGTTCGCGGCCGCCTTTCGGGTTCTGGAGGCACAAGAGGCAATCGGGATTTTCCCCGAAGGCGTGACGCACGATGACCCGCAGATCAGGAAGATCAAGACGGGAACGGCACGAATTTCCCTGGAAGTCGAGGCAAAGAACGACTTTCGCCTGGCGGTCCGGGTAATCCCGGTCGGTCTGAATTACATTGACAAGACTAGGTTCCGTAGCTATCTGCTAATCAATGTGGGCGAGCCAATCGAGGCCAAGACATACGAGGAGGCCTACCGGAAGGACCCGCAAGCGGCGGTCAACGCAATGACCGAGGAGCTCCAGCGGCGGCTGGAAGCCCTGATCGTCAATCTGGAAGAGCCGGGATTGAAACGCCTCCAGCGTGCCATTGAGGAGATCTTCCTCGAGCGGGTGCAGGAAGTTGCGGCCCCCAATGAGGGACGAAAAGGGGTCGCCGATACGTTCGTATGGCGCAAGATGATCGCTGATTGCGTGAACTACTACGCCAAGCATGACCCGGACAGGGTCCGAGCGGTCGGCTCGCAGGTGCAGCGGTATTATCGGGTCGCACGCCGGATGCGACTGAACAACGAACTGCTCGAACAGCAACCACGCTGGGGCGCGCTCTGGTCCGCCTCAGCTAAGCTGGTCATCCTGGGCATATTGGGCCTCCCCATCGCTCTCTATGGGACCATCAACAATTACGTCCCGTACCGGCTGGCGAAGTTGGCCGGCATGCGGAACCCCTATTATCGTGACCGCGGAGACAAGACCAAGATCTCGATCTACAGTCTTCTGGCGGGTGTTGTGGCTTTCCTCATCTTCTATCCGATCCAAGGATTCCTGGTCTGGTTCTCCTTTGGGAACCCTGCAGCAATCATCTACGCGTTAAGCCTTCCGCCGTCCGGTTTCTTCGCCCTCGGCTACACTCAACGCCTCAAGGCGTACAGCCGCGGTCTGTCTAACGCCAGGCTCCACCTGAAAAACCGCCAACTCATTTCTCTCCTGAAGAAGCGCCGCGACGAGGTGTTGGCCACTCTGGATGCTGTCAGGATCAGCTACCTTCGCGAGGTAAGACACCCACGCGCGCAAGACCGGGATCCGGATCGCGTGCCAACGAGTGACCACCCACCTCCGCCTGGAGAGGCGACTACGCCACCGGCTCCCGCCGGGCCCCCTGCCCGGTGTGACCAGTCGCGTCCCGGATGAGAGATCACCGGCCGGAGCGTGCTGCAGCAGCGCTATCCCTTCCGCTGCACCAATTCCATCAGCATGAAGGCGATAGCGTAGAGCAAGGCGATGCCCGCGCCGGCTGCATAGGCTCTCGGGCTCAGGCCTCCTAAACGCATCACGGCCATCCAGGAGACGTTTGCGATCCCCAGGCTGGCGAATGACGCCGCCAGGGCCAGGTACGAAAGATCCCTCCAGATCCGCATTGGTCGCCGCTCCTCAAGATGCGCGCCCCTTGTGGGCTGCAATGTGTTGACTCCCCACGGACTAGTGCCGTTCCAACTATTTACGCCACAATGGTGAGGCTACGGAATGCGATAGTTCTTGGCAGGGCTGCTGTCGGCGACTAGCCGCAACACGTTGGAACGGCACTAGACGGGACGGCAGCGCTGACAGGGACGATAGCCCCGGCGCGCCGCGTCCCGTTGGGTGGCGAGATATGCCGCGCGAGACTCGTGCGCACGCCGGGCAGCCTCACAGGTAGGGAGGCAGAAGGTCTTTGTTGCGTCGCTGCCCACGAACCGGATCCGCTGCGCGGCCAGGCGGGCGAGCCTCTCGACATCGACCCCCTCGAAGGCCAGCATCCTCGCCTTCATCGATGAGCCTCCAGCAGAATAGTGTCCGATCCGGCCGTCGGTCCGGACAACGCGGTGGCACGGAATCACGAAGGGGATCGGGTTCCCGGCCAATGCCGTCCCGACGGCGCGGACGGCCCGCTCGGCCCCGATCTCCCTGGCCACCCACTGATATGAACGCACCTCGCCGGAGGGGATCTCACGGGCCTTCTCCAAAACCAGCCGCTGGAAGGGTGTGAGGCCGGAGAGGTCTAGTCTGCCCTGGAAGCGCCGCTTTCCTGTCAGATGATTCAGCACCTGCGTGGCCAGTCCTTCTGGTGGGCGATCGTCTCGCGTCGGTCGAGCGCCGAGGGCCCTCACGCACGCCCGCTCAAAAACATCATGGCTCACTGCAACCGCCGCACAGCAGATCGCCCGGCGTCGATACGCTACATAGAGCCGTCCAAGTGGCATGGAAACCGGCGCGTACCGCACGCCGTCGTGATCTTCTTTGACCGTTTTCATCGGCGTCTCCTTCACGGCTTCCCGGACAGCCCGGTCCATCAGTGCCCCGTCACGTGACATCTCCTGAAGGGTCACAGTGCGAGATACCGTTCGAGCTTCTCGACGAACCCGGCGCTCCATCGGCCCCGTTCGACCTGTCGAAGAAGCAGCGGCACACTTTCATCAGACAGGGGAATCCACTCCTCTGCCTGTCCATTCCGAGCATCCGGATCCCTCCGCTCAACCAGGTGGACCCAAAGCTGGCCATGTTCACTCACGCGGACCTCTGCCGCCTCGGTCTCAGCGGCGGCCCGGATCGCCTCGAGGAGCGCTTCACGCCAAAAGGATTGTAGATCGGCGGACATCTCTTCATCCGAGACCGGGATTTCCCTCGAACATCCGCCGCCCGGGTCACCGACCGATCGCGCGGGTGTTACGACAGTTCGACCATTCCAGATCGGGCAGATGCTTCGGTAGGCACACCACTGACACAGGAGGCTCTCGATCGGCTTGAACTCGCTATCGGCTTCGATCCGATCGATCAGGGCGATTGTCGCCGTCTTCAGACGCTCCAGCGCCTCCGGCGTCCGCCTCGACCGTAACTCCTTCCCGAAGGCCAAGTAGTGCCAGACCAACTCGATCTCCTCGGCATCGGGCCACATCCCCGCCACCCCGAGCTGATAGAGAGCCAGTTGTCGATCGGTGTCGATTTCACTCTGGGGCGGCAATCGACCGGAGGTCTTGTAGTCGTGAATTTCGTACTGTCC
>JACPQX010000012.1 GCA_016190255.1 Candidatus Methylomirabilis oxygeniifera
AACTAGGAAATAGGAAGGGGGCGGACTCGGAAGGTCGTTTCGTCGATCGAGACGATCGCGCCTTGCTCCAAGTCCTTCTCGATCAGGGGGAGGCTTTCGAGCAAGATCCGGGTCACCCGGTCCGGTGTGGGGTGGGCAATCCGCAGAGAAATAAGGCTTGGACCAGCCATAGCGGGGAGGGCGATCATGGCCGAGAAGTCGAGGTCTGCGGTGATGAGGGCCGATCCGCGGCGACGAGCCACCGCGAGAATCTCCTGGTCCGAAGCAGTCGCTGGTAACAGGTCCGTAACGCGGGAGATGTTATACCCCTCTTCTCGGAGCGCCTCAACAGTCAAAGGGGAAATGTGAAGATCGGCCAAGTAGTGCAACTGGCACTAGCGGCCCAAGGGGGTTGGCAAGGGGCGGGATTGCTCGCCGGCAAGCCAGGCGGCATACTCTGCGGCCTGGGTGAGGTCGTCGGGCTCAAGTTCAGGGTAGGCCTTGAGGATCTCGGCAGGGGTCATACCGGCTGCAAACTGCTTCAGCAGAAACGCGACAGTGATGCGAAGCCCACGGATTGTAGGCTGGCCTTGGCACACAGCCGGATTGACGGTGATGCGGTCGAGTTTCATGGTCACACCTTGCTGGAAGTCTAT
This sequence comes from Candidatus Methylomirabilis oxygeniifera, assembly GCA_016190255.1. GTDB lineage: Bacteria > Methylomirabilota > Methylomirabilia > Methylomirabilales > Methylomirabilaceae > Methylomirabilis > Methylomirabilis oxyfera_C. The sequence continues at coordinate 636 of JACPQX010000012.1, forward strand.
GGCAGGAGGCCGCCTTTGTCAAGGATGGGGTCGCACAGCACGCGAAACGCCTGGCGCAAGGCCGGGCGTTTCATTTATGATGAAGTGCGATGGCACGCGGCACGGAGATTGTGATTATCGGTGGAGGGATTGTCGGCCTCAGCATCGCCTATCACCTGGCGGCCCGTGGCTGCCACAACGTCTGCGTCTTGGAGCGAGGCCAGATCGGCCAGGGGGCGACGGCCAAGGCGACCGGGGGGATCCGCCAGCAATTCTCACGCGAGATCAACATCCGGCTTTCGCAGGAAAGTCTGAAGCCCTTCGAGCGTTTCGAGGAAGAGATGGGTTGTTCGGCCGACTTTCGACAGGTCGGCTACCTCTTCTTGGCGTCATCCGGGGAGGACTGGGCGTGGTTAAAGGAGGCTGCCGCCCTGCAGCAGCGGCTCCAGGTCCCCGTCGAACTTCTGACGCCTGAGGAGGCGCGGAGGCTAGTCCCCGGGCTGTGGATCGACGACCTGCTTGGCGCCACCTTCTGCGGTAGCGACGGGATCGCCGACCCCCATGCGGTGCTCCATGGCCTCGCCGGACAGGCGCGCCGGCTGGGCGTTCGGATTCTCGAAGGGCGCGAGGTTACCGGGATTCTGTGCGACGGCGGCCGGGTTCGGGGAGTCCGGATGAAGGACGGGGAAGCGGTTGCGGCCGCCCTGGTCGTCAACGCCGCGGGTATCCATGCGAGGGAGGTCGGCTTGATGGCGGGTGTTGAGATCCCTGTTGAGCCGCACCACCGCCAGGCGTTCGTGGCGGAGCCGCTGGCAGAACTTGCCGACTCGATGCCGATGACCGTTGATCTGCGAAGCGGGACCTACGTCCATGTCGAACGGAACGGGAACATTATCCTGGGGGGCGGCGATCACGGCGACCGCCGGGGCTTCGACGAACGCCTTGACTGGTCTCTCCTGCCCCGTCTGATAGAGGGTGTGACGCATCGACTCCCGGCGTTAGAATTGGCGCGAATCCAGCGAGGCTGGGCAGGCCTTCGGGAGATGACGCCCGATGAGCTGGCCATCGTCGGTCCGGTTCCGGACACGGAGGGATTGTTTGTCGCCGCCGGCTTCTCCGGACACGGCTTCATGCACGCGCCCGCGATCGGCAAACTGGTGGCCGAACTGATCCTGGATGGCAAGGCGTCAACGATCGACATCTCGTCCCTCAGCCTCGATCGGTTCCGGACGGGACAACTGGTCCCGGAGCGAGCGGTCTTCTAATGAAACCGGTCCTGGTCTTTCAGCACATCTGGTGTGAGACGCCCGGGGTCTTTCTCGACGTGCTTCGCGAGCGGAAGCGTCCCGTGGAGACGGTGAAGTTGTACGAGGGCGAGCAGCCGCCTGACGACCTGTCCCGGTTTTCAGGGCTCTTGGTCATGGGCGGGCCGATGAGCGTCAATGATGAGGCAGACTACCCCTGGTTGAAGGCAGAGGATCGCATCCTGAAAGAGGCCCTGGCGCTCGACGTCCCTACGCTTGGCATCTGCCTCGGGTCGCAGCTCATTGCAAAGGCAGCCGGTGGAGTAGTTCGGCGGGGGCCGCTCAAGGAGATCGGCTGGTACCCGGTCCGGCTCACGGCGGCGGCGCGGCACGGTCGGTTGTTTCGCGAGTCCCCCGAGACAATCGAGGTATTCCAATGGCACGGAGAGTATTTCGACACGCCCCCTGGGGCGGTGAATCTAGCCAGTTCGGACCTCTATCCGTGCCAGGCTTTCTCCATCGGTCAGAATGTCCATGGCCTCCTCTTTCACCTCGAGGTGACCGCCCGCATGGTGAACCAGTGGGTGGAGACGTTCAAGGAGGAGCTGGATGGGGTGAAGGAGTATATCCGTCGCGAGGCGATCCTCGAGCAGCTCCCGGATCGGATCGATTCCCTGAACCGGACGGCCCGGATGGTCTTCGGTCGCTTCTGCGAACGCCTCCGCTGAAATCCCCTTCTCCCCTTGGGGGAGAAGGCCGGGGTGAGGGGGAATCGTGGTCCCCCTTACGAATGTGGCTTCAGGAGGACGAGCGTCGCACCCCTTCCCCCGGCCTGTGACGGGGCATCGGCAAAGGAGAGGACACCAGGAAGGGTTCGCAGAAGCCGCCTGATGACAGCCCGCTGCGCGCCCGTCCCCTTCCCATGGATCAGCCGGACCTCTGAAATCCCTGCCTGCCGACAGAGCTCGAGGTACTCCTCGACCACCGACGGGACCTCCTTCGGGGCGAACGCGTGCAGGTCGAGCGCGTCCTCGATCGGCAACCTCACCGCCTCCTCGAACGGCTCTCCCTCATTGACGGATTCGCTTAGATCACCTTCTTTCCAAACGTCCTCCGGTAGCTCCATTGTAACCAGCATAACGCAGCACCGATGGGGCGCGCCAGCGCTTTCCTCTTCCGGCAAGCACTTGACAGCCTTCAACCCTTTCGATATCGTCACTTCAATAACCACGCTCCCAGTTCGCACCCTTCGACCTTGCTCAGGGCAGGTCCTTCGGCCCTGCTCAGGACAGGGTTACTGCGGCTTGCCCTCATCCATTCCTTCTCCCCTCAGGGGAAAAGGTTAGGTTGAGGGGTCAAAGAGAGGTTGCACACACACGGACGGTTGCCGGCTGGGCGCGCCGATGGGCGCGACCTGGAAGAGGGCGCCATGAGCGTGAATCGACAAAGGGATCACAGTCAGTCCAATGTTTCCCTTTCACCCTCCCCTCTCCCCCGCGTCGGGGCAGAGGCAACAGGTTGGCGAGATGCCATGCGGCGGCTGGGATTGTTCGTGATCGTCTGGCTTCTCTCGGGCTGTTCACTGCTTCCCGGGTGGGACAGTGTCAACAACCCGGATAGGGGGAACACCACCACTGCAAGCCAGGTCATTGGAAAAGCCGCAACGCAGGATGAGATGTTCATCGGGGTGGCCATCTCAGGGGGCGGCAGCCGTGCCGCGAACTTCGGAGCCGGCGTCCTGTTCGAGTTGGACCGTCTGGGGATTCTCGAACGGGCCGACGTCATCTCGTCGGTCTCCGGGGGCTCCATCGCGGCAGCCTACTATGCGCTTCATGGTGTCCGGGGTATCTCGTTCGATCGGCGGCGGATCGACGAGCGCTTCGCCCGCGATTTCCAATGGCGCTGGATCGGCCGCTGGTTCGACCCCCGGAATATCGCGCGGTACTGGACGACGGCGTTTGACCGGTCGGATATCATGTATCAGGTGTTTGAAGCCAATCTCTTCCACGGGGCCACCTTCAATGATCTGAGCAGGCGCCCGTCGCCTCGCCCCAACTTGTTGATCAACGCGTCGAACTTCGTGAGCGGGCGAAAGTTCGTGTTCTCTAACGAGTCGTTCGAGCGGCGTGGCTCGGACCTCGCCTCCTATCCGGTCGCGCGAGCGGTGATGGCCTCCGGGGCGTTTCCGGGCGCATTTGCCAACGTGACGTTGCAGGACTACAAGAGCTCACAAGCGAACGCGCGTGATCAGTACGATCACCTCTTCGACGGTGGACCGATCGACAACCTTGGCGTCGGCACGATCATCAAAACACTTCAAAAGCACGTCGAGCCGTACTGGGATAAGGCCGTGGACCCACTCAGCACATCCGGTTTTCCAAGAGGCTGTCTCATCATCTCCATCGACGCGTACACCGAGGGTGTGGGGCCGGACCCCAGAAAGGGGGAAGTGGGCAGCGCCGACCTGGCCGATACCAGGCCGTGGTACGGCTTCATCGTGGACACGAACGCGATCGAGGCGATGGATAGTCTCTTGGCGGTCAAGCGGAATGAGGTGCTGCACGAGATGGGGCTCGATCGAGAGAACGACGATGTGTTCGGTTCCTTTCCGCTCTTCGGTCTCAATCTTGACGACGATGAGGATGGGGTGCCAACGCTCCGCCTTCTCGACAAGCTGAAGAAAGACCGCCCCTTGGGACCGTCAATGCCCGAACAGAGCGCGAGGCGTGCAGCGCTCAACACAGCCGCCTATTGTCATGTGTGGCACATCGGGATTGCACAGATGCCTACAAGAGATTGTCCGCTGGGCCGCAGGGTCAATCGGATCGGCACCTGGTATCGGATCAAGAAGGAAGACCAGTGCGGTCTCTTCGAGACGGCGCGGACGCTCGTGCGGACAATGTGGGCGAATCCCGACCTGCAGCGATGGGTCCAGGACGGCCTCCCCACCTACGAACCGATCCCTGGCGCCCCGCTCACGATGCGCGACAAGTTTCGAACGCTGAATTGCAGGGAGCCGGATGTCGATGTGCGGGACGGAACCGAGATCTGTCGGATCACGCTCTCCCCGGAGTGAAAATAGCGGAGGCCGTAGAAATAAGAAGCCCCGAAGCACTTCCCCCGCAGGAGCGGAGGCCCAGGTGGACAAAGCCAGGGGCTTCGGGGCTCGGTGACTGCTGGAATTCCGTAGGCGGAATCCATAGGCAGTCGATCCATGAGGTAGACACGCCTACGTTACAATCACCTCACATGTCCAGATCGCTAAGGGTATGCGCACTGGATCACCTCCTTTCTTGTGTAGGCATACCGTATCGAAGGTCTGAGCGAGAAGCAAGGAAAAACTGAGGAGAGGATGCGACGTCTCGGGCTCACGGTTCAGCTCGGAGCAGGCATGTCGCGTGCCGATGTGATCGATCTGGTGAGGCTGGCGGAGGAACGCGGCTACGAGGCAGTCTTCGTCCCCGAGTCGTGGGGGTACGACGCGATCACGACGCTGACCGAGCTGGCCGTCCAGACCCGGACGATAAAGCTGGGGACCGGCATCCTTCCGGTCTGGAGCCGGACCCCCGCCTTGCTGGCGATGACTGCGGCGTCGCTCGACGACCTGTCAGGCGGGCGCTTCATCCTGGGACTCGGGATCAGCGGCCCGGTGGTGATCCAGGACTGGCACGGCGTCCCCTTCGAGCGGCCGATACAGCGAACGCGCGAGGCGATCGCCATCATCCGTCTGGCGCTCGCCGGCCATCGCGTCACCCACGACGGAGAGATTTTTCGGGTCCAGCGGTTCCGGTTGGAGTGTGACCCACGGCGGCCTCGCATCCCGATCTACCTCGCCTCGATCGGTCCCAAGAACCTTCGGCTGACCGGGGAGGTGGCCGATGGATGGCTCCCGATTTACTGCTCTCCTGAGAGCTTGGCGTTGATGCGTCAAGAGGTAGTCGCCGGCGCCCAGGCCGCAGGCCGAGATCCGGCAGCAGTCGAGGTCGCGCCCTACATCCTGGCCTGCCTCTCAGAAGATTCAGAGGCCGGGCGGCGCCTGGCGCGAAGCCACCTGGCGTACTATATCGGCGGCATGGGAACCTTCTATTTCAATCTTATGCAGCGCTCCGGGTTCGGTCCGGAGGCCGAGGCGATCAGGGCGGCCTGGAAGCGGGGCGATCGGGCGGGGGCGGCGAAACAGATGAGCGATGCCATGCTGCAGGCCCTC
>JACPQX010000107.1 GCA_016190255.1 Candidatus Methylomirabilis oxygeniifera
GTCAGGAGGTGCAAGTGGCCATCGAGGCGCTTCCCCAGGACTGGCAGGCGGTCGTCCTCCTGAGCTTCGTGGAGGGGTTCACCTACAAGGAAATCGCCAAGACGCTCGACTGCCCTATCGGAACGGTCATGTCGCGATTGTACCGAGCGCGGCAGGCGCTCCGGCACCGTCTTGAACGGCACCTCGACGTTGATCCCCGACGGGCTATGGGCACAGGACCATCGGTGACGCCCATCTCGCTCCTCCGTGCCAGGAGGAAAGTACGGGGCAAGAAGGAAGGGTAATCATGGACTGCGAGGAGGCGAGATTCGGCTTGTACGCGCTGCTCGACGACGAGCTTGAGGTCACCAAGAATCTTGAGATTCTCAGCCACCTGGAAGGCTGTCCGACCTGCCATCGTGAGCTCGAGCTGGACATGCGGTTGAAGCCGCTGGTGCGGGAGCAGCTTGCCGCCCCCGCACCTTCTCCTGAGCTCTGGAATCGGATCGTTCAGCGGATCGAGCAGGAGGCGAATGACGCCCGAGGTCCGTCGGAGGGGGTCGCGAAATGGTGGCCGACAGCGGGGGCCCTCCGAGCGGTGTGGGGGGCCCTGGCCATCGTCCTCGCGCTGGGCCTCTTCTGGATCCTTCACCCTGGGCAGGTGCCGTCCCCATTCGTGGAGGAACTCGTCCAGGAGCACCGTGGCTCCGTGACACGGAAGAGCGGTCCCGTGGACCTTCCCTCGACCGATCCGGCCGAGATTATCAGGCACTTCCAGGCGGAGGTGCCCGTCTCGTCTCCCGTGCCTCTCCTCGCACACGAAGGCGCGAGACTCGTGGGTGGGAGCGTCTGCCACTTCAAGGAGGCCAAAGGGCTCCGGTTCACGTACGAGGTGGGACCAGGTCGGACCGTGTCCTTGTACCAGATGCCGCGGCCAACGCGTAGCTTGCCTTTCTGGCCGAGGTTGGGCCCCCAGTTCATTGCCCAGTCACAAGGTCCAGGTGTCCTCGTCTGGGGAGATGCGCGCTTCCTCTACGGCCTCGTTGGTGAATTGTCCCAGGAGGATCTACAGCGGCTGGCGTCGCACATGAAAGGCATCTAGCGGCAATTCCCAGGGCCGACGCGCAGGAACGGCCCTCGCCTTGAGCAGGGGAGGTTGGCCTTTTGCTGAGACTCCCGCCATATGCCAAGACCTCGTCCCGGTGTCTCTTGAGCGAGTAATTGGCGGGCGGCACCGAGCCTTCGACGGAACGGAGGATAACAGGGAACCAAGCCGCCTGGTGGTGCCCCAGGCGGGGCCTACATGCTTGGATAGGTATTGGAGGGCACAGGCCATGTCGGCGGGTGAATTCGAACTGCCCATCACCCTTCACAAGATCATCAAGGAGGATCGAGACTATAGCATTTTTCTTCTAGAAGGTGAGAACCTCATCTTCTTCCCTGCCTGACCTGAGGGTGAGTGGAACATCGGCGATGTTCATCACTCCGCTCGCCATCGCAGTGCGACGAATGCCGAGATGGAATTTTACTTTCGACAGGTTGCACCGGAGATGGACTGGAGAGAAGCCAAAGTCAAACTTTGGCGAAGCGTCGAGATTCTTGGCGCGGAAGGAAGCACGGGAAAGGAACGGGGCATCAGGAGCCGAATTCTGGCATAGTTAGGGAACATACCCCCGCCGCCGACCGATCATGGTTCACGCAGCAAGGTGACCTGATCTGCAAAGGATCGGAAGGTTCACCCCCCGGCGGGTCAGGCAACGGGCTCTCTGCGCCGAAGGTCACGGCATCCGTCAGTGGCTCCGCGTTTCGTATGATCGCGAACGGTCGCGTCTAGCTCCATAGCATACGCGTTCAAGGAAGGAGATCACGACGATGCTCACCAGACGGGCCTTTTGTGCCGGTTTCCTGGCGCTCTCCGTTGCAGGAATCGGACACCACCACGCATTCGCCGAAGAGCTCACGCAGGTCACGCTCCGGGTCGAAGGGATGACCTGACCCGTCGCCTGACCCCCACGGGTCAAGCGAGCCCTGGAAGGGCTCCCGGGTGTGAAGAAGGCCGAGGTGAGCTTTGAGAAGGCCCAGGCGCTCGTCCAGTACGAATCGAGCAAGGTGATCATCAAGGAGATGATCGAAGCACTCAAAGACATCGGCTACCGAGCCAGCGTGCCATGACCCATCTCAGAGAGCAGACGTGGCCAAATCTGGTGCAATGGGCAACGGGCGTGAATCTGCACGGGCGATGGCTGCTCTCCGCGTTCCTGATCGCCCTCGCTGTCAAGGGGGCCTCCGCGAGCGAGGTGAAGCTTACCAACAAGCTCGCCACCGCCGCGAGCCCGTATCTCCGTGATGCCGCGCGCCAGCCGGTCGCCTGGTACCCCTGGGGCGAGGAGCCGTTCCGCCTAGCCAAGAAACTGAACCGGCCGGTTCTCCTCGACATCGGCGCCATCTGGTGCCACTGGTGCCATGTGATGGATGAGGAGACCTACAGCAACCCGGAGGTGGCGAGACTCATCAACGACAACTTCATCGCCATCAAGGTAGACCGGGACGAGCGGCCCGACATCGATTCCCGGTACCAGAAGGCGGTGCACGCGCTAACGGGGGCTGGGGGATGGTCTTTGACGGTCTTCCTGAATGCGGGCGGTCAGGGGTTCTACGGCGGGGGCACCTTCTTTCCCGATGACCAGTACGGCCGCATCGACTTCAACCCTGCTACCCAGGATTGCGCTGGCCTACCGCCAGCGGAGGGAGGCCGTTCAGAGCACGGCTGAGAAGGTCCAGCAAGCGCTGGCCGAGGATCAAGGCAAGGCCCTTCAGAGGGCTGAGCTCTCTCCGCATTGTGGAGGCCACGGCCCAGGCGGTGAGCCTGCCACAAGCCCATGTCTGCCTCGGAACCGTGTGCGTCCTCCCCACGAACGAGCCGAGAGAGTGCCCCCGCGTCTTATCAGAACCTTTAAACGGCCAAATTCACAGAGAGAGGCCGCGGATAGTAAGCGGTGACGGGAACTGTTCGCAACTGGTCAGAGGGGTGGCGCCTCGCCGTAGCAATGAGGAGACGGTTTGTAACGCGTTGGTTTGTGATCATTGCGATCATCGCCGCGATTGCGGTTGAAGGATTCCTGCCGCTCGGCGCCGCGCAACCTGCCAGCCCTGCTGCCATCGAGCTCTGGCGCGATGCAGGGGTGACGCCGTTTACACGACGAATTGATGCGCCATCTTTTTCGCTGCCCGATCTCACGGGGCGGTCGGTCCGTCTCAAGGACTTCCGAGGGCGGGTTGTCTTGCTCTATTTCTGGGCGACGTCGTGACCATACTGCAAGAGGGAGTTGCCCTCTATGAACGCGCTGTACCGGGAGTTCAAAGGTCAAGGACTCACCCTGCTCTTGGTAGACATGCTCGAGGATCGGGACCTCGTGGCAAAGGTGGTGAAGCAGCGGAAATATGTCGCTCCTGTCTTACTCGACTCGGAGGGGCGCGTCATCGCGGCCTACTGGGTAAGAGCCACGCCGACCGTCATCGTAATCGACAGGGCCGGAACCGTGCTGGCCAAGGCGGTCGGCCCTCGCCCGTGGGCGGAGGCAGAGGGACGCGCCCTCCTTCAGGCTCTCCTCAAGGGAGGGTCGGCCCACGGGCGGTGAAGCGCGATTGAGCACGACTTGCCAACCGCCCTGTTCTTGGGCCGGGGGCGCAGCCCGGAGGGCCGTGAAGCTCATCCAACTCTAGCTGACTGTGGGTGCGAGCTGGGGCCTGAATCGGGGACGTCACGCCGGATTAGTGGTCCGAGCGGATGTAGGTTCATGGTTGCCAGGACAATGGGGAAGGCGAAGCTCAAGCAGACGAGATTCACGCTGCGACGTCGCCTGAAGCGGCAGATCGGGTGGGGGATGGCCTTGTTGGTGGCGATCACCGTCGGCTATTTCGCATACCAAGCCGCCGGCCAGTTGCCCGGCACGCCGGTTCCCGTCTTGGGCAGCGACCACATCCTGAATCTCGCCACTCCGCGCTTGCCCTACAACTCCGATCCGCCGACATCGGGGCCCCATCTCGGGTCGATTGCTTCATGGGGCATCCACACGGAGCCGATTCCCAAGGAGCTTCAGGTCCACAACCTGGAAGATGGCGGGGTCTTGGTGCAATACAACTGCCCCCAGGGCTGCCCCGATTTGGCGGACAAGCTCAGGTCGATTGTCAACAGCTATGAAAAGTACGTCATTCTGGCCCCGTATCCAGGGATGGACAGGCGAATCGCCCTCACAGCCTGGGGGCGGATTGGCAAGTTCGATGAGTTCGACGAGCAACGGATCATTCGCTTTATCAAGGCGTACAAAGGCATCGACCACCATGCTCGACGCTTCTGAACAAACTGATGGGGATGCGGGGAGGCCATGGCTGCGGACACGCCGCCCGCCCTCCCTCGACGGCGGAGTGTCTCGCTCGAGCGAGAGAGTTCCGCCGATGCTGCCCGGCTGGCAAAGAGGATGTGAAGTGCATCCCCGACCTCACGTATCAAGAGGACGCGGGGGTATCCGTCGAGCCGTCGCCAGTGGTTCGTCGAACTGACCAAGTCAAATCGTGAATAGGAGAGCATACATAATGGCTCCTTCACCGTCTCGCTCTGTCATCGTTCTGATCACCCTGTTCTCCATGGTTGCGTCTGGCATCCAGGTGCAGGCACAGGACACCACAGCGGCGCCGGATCGCTCTGGGCATGAGCGTCATACCAATCGGCTGATTCATTCGGCAAACCCCTATCTCCTGCTCCACGCGCACAATCCTGTCGATTGGTACCCCTGGGGTCCTGAAGCTCTCGCCAGGGCGAAGAAGGAGAATAAACCGATCTTTCTCTCCGTCGGCTACAGCACCTGTTACTGGTGTCACGTTGCCGAACGGCTCCTGTATTCCAGGCCCGAGATCGCCGCCCTGATGAATGCATGGTTCATCAACGTCAAGGTGGACCGCGAACAGCGCCCCGACCTTGACCGGATCTATATGCTGGCGACCGGGCTCATGACGGGACGAGGGGGGTGGCCGAACAACGTATTCTTGACCCCAGACCTCAAGCCCTTCTTCGGGGGGAGCTACTTCGGGCCGACTGACAGCGGCGGCCGTCCCGGATTCCCCACCATTCTCAAGGCGGTCCATAGGATTTGGACGACCGATCAGAAGCGGGTGTCCGATCAGGCGGAGCGGGTGTTCCTGACCATGCAACGGGTTCAACAGGAACAGCGTAGCAATCAGGTGGCCGCCGTAAAGCCAGGCGAATGGCTCGTTCGGGCGCGTCGAGCGCTCTCCCAACAGTTCGATGTCGATAAAGGCGGGTTTCCAGGCGGCAATGGAACGAAATTCCCGCAGGAACCGATCTTGGGACTGCTGTTGGCCGATTACCGCCTTACCCGGTCGGCTGAAAGCCTGCGGATGTTTCAGACGACGCTGGATGCCATGGCCTATGGCGGCATCTACGATCACCTTGCAGGCGGATTTCATCGGTACAGCACGGAGCCTACGTGGTCGATTCCACATTTCGAAAAAATGCTCTACGACAATGCGCAGTTGCTAAAGATCTACGCGCAAGCCTACCAGATCACGCACAGCCCGCTGTATAAAGCCGTGGCCATGGGCGTGGGTCGCTACCTCGCCGCCGAGATGCTCTCTCCCGAGGGGGGATTTTATACGGCCCAAGATGCGGAGGTAAATGGCGAGGAGGGAGCGAGCTATGTGTGGACCCGCAAGCAGATCGTGTCTGTCCTCGGCGTCGAGGCCGCGAAGCGGTTCTTCGAGGTATATGAGTTAGCCCTCATGCCCGGAGGCGCTGGCGACGAGGCGTCCTCTGACGAGCGCCCCCCCGGCGTGCTTCGGGTACGCGCCTCCCTTGCGGCGCAAAAGGCGCAGAGGCCCTCTGTCGTTGAGCGGCTGAGCGCGATGGCGCCGTTACGCGCCAAGCTGCTGGTCGCGAGGACCCGGCGACTACAGCCGCTGAGAGATGAAAAGATCATTGTAGGACTGAATGGCCTGGCGATCGATGCCTTTGCGCAGAGTGGGCAGATCTTCGGAAACGAGAAGGATATCGCCTCGGCGAGACGGACGGCGGAGCGGATATGGGCCGTCGCATATGACCCCAAAACTCGGCGGCTCAAGCATGAGATCTTCCACGGGCACGCGCAAACTGACGCCTATCTTGAGGATTACGCGCTGTTGGGGGTTGGCTTTATGTCGCTCTACGACCTGACGAAGAACACAGTATGGCTGACACGCGCAGCCGCCTTGGCAGACGACATGTTACAGCAGTTCGCGCGAAAGGACGGGAGACTATCCACGGTTCCGAACGAACGGGATCTGCTGATCGTACCCGAGGACGACGGGGATAGCGTCTATCCATCAGGCACTTCTGCCGCTATCGACCTTTTGCTGCGGTTGGGCGAATCCACCAAGCAGGCTCGGTATGCCTCCGCTGCCGCGCTGGTGGTCCGTCATATCAGCCACCAAATGGAGCAGCACCCTAGCACCTGGGGCGCTGCAGTGACCACTGTCAGTGTCCATCAATTAGCCGCGGAGAGTCAGTTCGCATCGATCCTCGGACACACAAAGAGTTTTGTGGAGACGGGCGCCGCACCAGAACTCGTCGGTCTTCCCGACACGGCGGACCACGTCCAGGTAACGGCGTCAGCCTCAGTCAAAAATGATCACGACGAGATCGTCACCACGATCCATATTGGCGAAGGATGGCACATCAATGCGAATCCGGCTTCGCTGAATTATCTCATCCCGACCACTGTCACCTTCGAGGGGCTCTCTCCTACTCAGACGATTTATCCCGAGGCGGTACGAATTACGCCAAAATTCGCGCCCCAGGCGCTAAGCGTGTATGAGGGCACGACGCGCCTGGTGGCTGTCTTTCCTCTGGGGACCCTGCAGCGCCTCCAGGAGATTCGGGGGACGGTGACAGCACAGGCATGCAGCTATGA
>JACPQX010000108.1 GCA_016190255.1 Candidatus Methylomirabilis oxygeniifera
AGACCTCATGGAAATCCGGGGACACGCCATGACAGGGGGCAGTAAGGCCCTCAACGGCGCTCCCAGCTCCATCGATGCGGAGGTGGTGGCCCGCCTCCGGGCGGCGGGAGCTGTCGTCGTGGGTGCGGCGAACCTGCCCGAGCTGGCCTACGGGGTCACCTCGGAGAATCCGCACTTTGGCGCGGTCAGGAACCCTCGGCGGCCCGAGCATATGGCGGGCGGATCAAGCGGAGGTTCGGCGGCTGCGGTGGCGGCGCGACTGGCGCTGGGCGCCGTGGGCACTGACACCGGAGGGTCGATTCGTATCCCTGCGGCCGCCTGCGGGGTGGTGGGCCTCAAGCCGACCTACGGACGGGTCACCCGCCGGGGCGTCCTTCCGCTGTCGTGGAGCTTGGATCATGTGGGGCCGCTGGCGGCCACCTGCGCCGACGCAGCGTTGTTGTGGGCGGTGATGGCCGACGATCCACTTCAGGAGGAGCTGGCCTTCGCGCACGCGCTCACCGGGCGGAGCATGTCGCCGGAGGCCGAAGGCGCGCTCACCCCCGAGCTGGCGGCGGCCGCCCGGCTGGCGCGGGCCATGGCACGCGAAACTGATGGCGCATTCGACCAGACTGACAGCATGGAGTGGGGCGGCGAGGCGCTGGTCGGGCTTCGGGTGGGCCGACCGTCCGACGAGTGGCTCCATCCGCTTCAGGATGACGTGGCCAGCGCCTGGCAGGTATCACTGGATCGGCTGAGGGCGGCCGGGGCCCTCGTATCGGTGGTCGATCCGCCCCCCATGTCGTTCATCAGGGCAGCACAGTTTGTGGTGTTACAAGCAGAGGCGGCGGCGTTCCACCGGGAGCGCTTGCGCTGGCGCGCAACTGACCTGGGTCCGGACGTGCGCGTACGATTGCAGATCGGCGAGTTCTTATTGGCAGTGGATTACGTGCAGGGCCAGCGTCTGCGCCGGCGGGTGGCGAATGACTTCCTGCATCTGTTCGACCGCGTGGACGTACTGATGCTGCCGGCCCTTCCCGTGGTGGCGCCGGCCATTGGCACTCGTCTGGTCACGGTGGGGGACCGGGTGGAGCCTGTGCACCGGGCTCTCACCCGCTACACCGCTCCGTTCAATCAGAGCGGCCTTCCCGCCCTTGTCGTGCCGGTCGGCACCGACGCCCACGACCTGCCGTTGGCCGTTCAGATCACGGGTCGCCCCTTCGGAGAGCTCGACATCCTGAGAGTTGGCATCGCCCTTGAAGCGCTGGGCCGTCTGCCCTGACCCGCTGCGGCCGCCTGCGTCAAGAGTGATTCCTCCGTTCAAGACCTCCCAATCGACAGCGGCCTTCTAAAACGCTCCCCAGTCTTGCTTGCCCGGGATATAATAGCTCGGACAAATGAAGCGAAAGATCCGGGCGATGTTCCGGGCCCGCTCGGCCTGCTCCCGGCCCTGTGCGCGCATTTCGGCGAGGTGTGTATCGAAGATCTCGGAAAAGTATTCCTCTGCCGCCTTCTGCTTTTCTTCCTCGGTACGGAATTCCCTCCGGATCGCTGCCAGTTCACCTGGATCTAACCAGTAGCCGTCGCAGCCGGGACATTCGTCAACCTCAACGTGCTGCTTGACACTATGGAAATGCCGCATCATGACGATCGCGTCACATTTCGGGCAGCGTCGCCTCTTCGAATGATCGACAATGATCGTGTCGCTTCTCTCAATGTCCAAGAGGGCTTCCCCTGCAGATTCGTGCGGTTCGTCAACCTTTCTCAGCTCAAACCTGTCGAACCAGATTCCCCCGCACCCCCCTTTGCAGATATCGACGGTGATGCCTCCGGTGATGACCTGGCTAAGCAGACTCTCACATGCCGGACATCTCATCTTTCCTGCTCCTCATTGTCGTCACGCGCCTTGTACCGTTCGTCGAGCGCGTAGTAGCCGTCAAGGTCGATGAGATCGTGGAACTGCTGAAAGGGCAGGAGCCGATCCATAGCGGCGCGCGTGGTTCCCGCCGTCTTGAGTATCCCGAACATCTCCTGCATGGCCTTGGCTGAGGCGTAGAGCGCGGTCAACGGGCAGACGATGAGCTGAAACCCAATCGCCCCCAGTTCCTCTTTCGTGAGGAGCGGCGTCAACCCCCCCTCCAGCATGTTGGCAACAAGCGGCGGAGGCAGCTCGCGACCGATGATGGAAAGCTCCTCCACGCTCCGGGGCCCTTCCACGAAGAGCGCATCGGCGCCCGCCTCTCTGTACCGCACGCAGCGGCGGATGGCGTCATCCAGTCCGGTGACCTGCCGGGCATCGGTCCGCGCGACGATGAAGAAGTCCCGGTCGCGTCGCGCATCCACCGCGGCGTGAATCTTTTGGACGTGTTCATCCGTGGGGATGACCCGCTTGCCCTTCATGTGCCCGCAGCGCTTCGGCCAGACCTGGTCCTCCAGGAACATGCCGGCGGCCCCGGCCTCGATCAGCTCGTTCACCGTGCGGATCACATTGAGGGCATTGCCGTACCCCGTATCGGCGTCGATAATGATCGGGATGCTGACCGACGCGCAGATCCGCCTCGTCGCGGCCACGATTTCGGTCTGCGTGAGGTAGCCGAAGTCCGGCAGTCCGAGGTAACTGGCCGCCACGCTGTACCCCGAGACGAATGTCAGAGGGAATCCAGCCCGCTCCACCAGCCTTGCCCCCAGGGCGTCGTATACGCCGGGGAAGAGGAGGATCCGTTCCTTCTCCAGAAGGGCGTGAATGCGTCCCGTTGCTGTCATCTGCGCCCTGTTCTCCGTGAGGGTTCTTGAGGCCTTGGCCATGTGGCCGAGCGGGCTCATTCTAGTGACAAGGGGGGGGTGAGGTCAATCACTATGTGACTCGCAAGAACAGAGATGAGCTTACCAACGCCCCGAGGTATCTGTCATTGCGAGCACCCAAAGGGTGCGTGGCAATCCTCGAGATTCCTCACGGAGTTTACACTCGGCGAAGCGAAAGTGCTCGGAACGACCCTTCAGGTCAGATTGCTTCGTTTCACTCGCAATGACGATTCCTATTTCTGCTCTGGGGTGACTTTTGTGAAACGCTTGTACTTGCCTTTCAGAACCTGAGGGTTGAGGAGGTTTGGGGGCCGCCGGCCGGTCAGGCCTGCCACACAGTTCTCTGCCGCCATGTTGGACATCCTGAGTCGGGTCTCCATCGAGGCACTGCCGATGTGAGGGGCCAGGACGACGTTCTTGAGCCGGGTGAGTCCTGACGCGGGCCTGGGTTCCCGCTCATACACGTCCAGGCCGGCGCTGGCAATCCGGCCCTCCCTGAGCGCCCTGACGAGCGCTTTCTCATCGACGACGGGACCTCGGGAGGTGTTCACCAGAACCGCAGTCGGTTTCATCAACGTCAGTTCAGCCGTCGAGATGTAGTGGGTCGTGTCCGGGGTCAGCGGGACGTGGAGCGTCACAATATCCGATTCTTTCAGGAGCGTCCGCTTATCGACGAAGGCGGCGCCCAACTCTCGCTCCAATTTCTCTGGCGCGCGCGTTCGCCCCGTGTAGAGGACCCGCATGTCGAAGCCTTTGGCCCGCTTGGCGACTCGCCTGCCGATCCTGCCGAGGCCGCAAATCCCGAGAGTCTTCCCGTGGATGTCGCGCCCCAGGAACTGCATGAGGCCCCACCCCTTCCACCTCCCGGACCGGAAGTATCTGTCGGCGTCGACGAGACCTCGACTGGCGGCCAGGATCAGACACCACGTGAAGTCGGCGGTCGTGTCGTCCAGGACCCCGGGCGTGTTGGTCATCATCACGCCTCGCTCGGTTGCGGCCTTCACGTCCAGGTTGTTGAACCCCACGGCGACGTTGGAGACGATCTTCAGATCGGGGCATCTGGCCAGGACCGCATCGGAGATGGTGTCGGTGAGCAGCGTGATCGCGCCCTGCTTCCCTTGCAGTTTTCTGATGAGCTCGTGCGGCGTGAGAGGAACATCGCGCTGGTTGGCATCCACGTCGCAGTGCCGAGCGAGATGCGCGATCGACTCCTCGAAGATCTTGCGGGTGATCAGGACCTTCGGTCTCAGTGGTCCGCTCCTTTGCGCGTGCATGCCGCGGGATCGGCACGTGATCCTTGGGTCCCGCTCAATCTAGTCGTTCCCGCACGGCTGTGTCAAGGACTATTCCGTCCGTCAGCATGCGAGAAACGCCGAATACGCCTGACCTTTTGCTGACCTTTTGCTTGACACTGTGGGGCCGGGATGGTACAAGGCCCGAAGATCAGGATCACGCAGAAAACACGCAGCGAGGCGAGCGCGAGACGGGAGGGGTCCATGAACCTGCGCGAAGGGATGACCTTTGAGTTGGAGCGGAAGGTGACGGAGGCCGAGTTATCCGACCGACACGGGAACCCGTGGGTTCACGTCTTCACCACGCCGAAGGTGGTTGAGTGGATGGAAGAGGTGGCGACAACCGGGGTCCAGCCGCACTTGGCAGAGGGGCAGGGGACGGCCGGTACGGTCGTGAACATGAAGCATCTGGCTGCAACCCCGGTCGGGCTCACCGTCAAGGTCGTGGCGCATCTGAAGCAAATCGAAGGGAGGCGACTGGTCTTCTGGATCGAAGCGTTTGACGAAGTGGAGAAGATCGCAGAATGCCACCATGAGCGGTTTATCGTCGATCTGGCGCGCTTTCACGAGAAGGTTGCAAAGAAGCGAGGCGGCGCGGCTCGCTGAGGCGGTTCCGTTCTGAGGGAGAAAGAGTGGGCTTGCAGCAGGGAATGACCTTCGAGCTGATCCGCCGGGTGGGTGACGAGGTCACCGCGCATCATCTTGGCAACGAAGGATTTCACGTCCTTGCCACCCCGATCATTGTGGCCTGGTTCGAGGAGGCCGCTAGGACACTGGCTGCCCTCCACCTCGAGCCTGGGCTGGGGACCGTCGGTGCCCTGGTGACCGCGAAGCACTTGGCTCCCACGCCTGTCGGGATGACCGTGACGGTGAAGGCGACCCTTAGGGAAATGGACGGTCGCAGGTTGCTGTTCGACCTGGAGGCCAGAGACGACACGGAGAAGATCGCCGAGGGACACAACGAACGGATCGTGGTCAGCGTGGCAAGGTTCCGTGAGAAGCTCGCCCGGAAGCAGACGTCGTAGAGAAGCTATGGCATGAGATCGTCAGCGGTTCTAACTATCGATGGGTCCCATGGGGAGGGGGGCGGGCAGATCGTGAGGACAGCCTTGGCGTTGTCCGCCATCCTCGGCAGGCCGGTCGAGCTCGTCAACATCCGAGCGGGCCGGAAGAACCCGGGGCTTCAGCCGCAACACCTGGCCAGCGTGAAGGCGCTTGCCCGGATAGCCGATGCCCAGGTGCGGGGGGCGGAGCTGGGCTCCTGCGCCCTTCATTTCATCCCGGGATCGATCCGCGGGGGGTCGCATCGCGTTGAGATAGGGACGGCGGGGGCCGTGTCGCTGGTATTCCAGATGCTCCTCGCGCCGCTCTCCTTTTCAACGACGCCATCCCGTCTTATCCTCACGGGAGGGACCCACGTTCCGTGGAGTCCTCCAGCCCCCTACGTCTCTGAGGTCTTCCTTCCGATTGCTGCGAAGGCAGGGCTCGTCGCCACCTGGGAGGTGGAACGCGCTGGTTTCTATCCGCGGGGAGGCGGCGAGGTGCGCGTTGCCGTGCAACCCTTCACGGCTCTCGTTCCTCTCGACCTATCGGATCGTGGGAAACTACTCAGGATCCGCGCTCTTTCAGCCGTGGCCGGACTGGCCAAGCGGATCGCCGAGCGACAGGCCGAGCGGGTGAGCCGACGCCTTGGCGCCGCCGGTTACGAGGTTGAGATCGAGATTGCGGAGCTCGAAGCCGGCTGCCCGGGCGATTCGCTGTTTCTCTGGGCTGAGTTCGAGCGATCTCGAGCCGGCTTCGGGACGCTGGGGGAGCGGGGGAAGCCCGCTGAGCGCGTGGCGGACGAGGCAGCGGACGCGTTGTTGGCCTTTCTTGCCGGCACGGCGGCCACCGATCCCCATCTGGCGGATCAGCTCGTGCTCCTCATGGCCTTGGCGCCGGGGCGCTCGGTCCTCACCACGGCGCAAGTAAGCCAGCATCTCCTGACGAATCTCTGGACGGTCCAGCAATTTCTCCCGCTGCTGATATCCCATGAAGGCCGGATGGGTGCGCCAGGCCGGCTTACAATCGAAGGGGCCGGGATCGGGGTCCAAGCCAAGGCGGCGGTCACGTCGTCCCCCGCCTGAGTTCGAGCATGATCAGGAAGGCGAACATGACCGATGTCCCCGCTATTCACGGCCTGGTGGATTTCTATGCCCGAAAGGGTGACCTCTTGCCGCGGACGCTGCAGGAGTTGTACGAGCGGGTCATGGATTTCCACGTGTGCGAGCAGGATGGAGAGATCGTCGGAGTGTGTTCACTTGTCGTCTATCGGGCGGATTTGGCTGAGATCCGATCGCTCGCGGTCCTGCCGGCATATGAGGGAAGAGGGATCGGCCGGGCGGTAGCCGAGGCTTGCATCGCGGAGGCCAGGACCCTTCTGATCAAGCGCGTCTTTGCGCTGACCCATAAGACGACCCCCTTCGAGCGCTTGGGCTTCCGCGTCGTCGAGAAGAACGACTTGCCCGAGAAGGTCTGGAGAGACTGCTTCACGTGCAGCAAACTCTACGACTGCGATGAGGTCGCGGTTCTTCTCGACCTGTGAGAGAGAGAATGATGGCGACTCCACGAACCGGGATTTTCTACCACCCGAGTTTCTCACGGCGTAGCTACTTGACCGTTGGCAGACGCCTGGCGGAATTCCCGGGCGTGCTTGCAGATGTGCTCGCTCTCCCGCAGGTGCTGCTATGTGAGCCCCAGCCGGTTTCCGATGACCTGATTCTCAAGGTGCACACGCCGGGCCTGATTGCGGAGGTGGCGAAGGACCCACTCTGATCGACCGCTCGCCACTCGGTCGGAGCGGTGGTTGCGGCAGCGGAACATATTTGGCTCGGCAGGTTGGTCAATGCCTTTGCCTTCATCGGGGCCGGAGGGCATCACGCCGGGCGGGACTTTTTTGGCGGCTACTGCTGCTTCAATGATGTCGCCATCGCCATCGAGCGGCTCAGGGAGGCCCATGGGCTGCGCCGCGTTGCCATCCTGGACACCGATGCGCACCACGGTGATGGCACGCGAGATGTGTACCAGGACGATCCAGCGGTCCTGCACGTGTGTCTGTGCGGGACGG
Source organism: Candidatus Methylomirabilis oxygeniifera (assembly GCA_016190255.1). Taxonomy (GTDB): domain Bacteria; phylum Methylomirabilota; class Methylomirabilia; order Methylomirabilales; family Methylomirabilaceae; genus Methylomirabilis; species Methylomirabilis oxyfera_C. Next base: position 7,180 of record JACPQX010000108.1, read on the forward strand.
ATCATGTCTCGGCCGACGGGACCAAGGTGGACGTCGCGGTCTACCGCCGTTGTCTCGAGGCCGGGTCAAGGAGCGACGAGGTGTACCTCGAGGCGGCAAGGGGAGCGTTTGCCTCGAGGATCCGATCTTTTCGACCGGATCTGATCATCTGGTATTTCGGATTCGACGGGCATAGGGGGGACTACGGCGATCTCGGGCTGACGGCCGCATGTTATACCGGGCTGGTCGGCCTGACTCTTTCGCTGGCCGGAGAGATGTGTGGAGGGAGGCTTCTGGTTGTTCTTGGAGGCGGCTCCAGGACCGACTTGGCCTCGACGCTGATTCCCCCGATTATCGCGCGCCTCGCCGATGCAGGGGCATGAGCCGATGGACCGATTGAAAATCCTGGAATCGTTTCAGTGGGTGGGACGTGATCTCTACCACCTGGGCCTGATCACCTCGCACGCAGGCAATATCAGCCTCCGTTGCGGGGAGCGAATCTGGATCACCAGGACCGGCTCGATGCTGAGCCGGCTCGGGCCGGACGATGTCGTTGAGACCCCCTTGTCGGCCGAGGGATCCGCTCACCCGATGGCGTCGATGGAGCTCCCGGTTCACCTGGCGATCTATCGTGCCACCTCCGCGCAGGCGATCCTCCATGCCCACCCGCCCTCGGCGGTGGCGCTATCGCTGCTTGACGAAACGATCGTCCCGGCAGATTCGGAGGGAGGCTATATCCTTCGGAAGGTTCCGGTGATTGTCGCATCCAATGTCGTAGCCTCGCAGGAAGTCGCTGACCACGCGTCGTCGCTCCTTCAGGCTCACCGCGCAGTCTTGGTCAGGGGGCATGGCAGCTTCGCCGTCGGCGGGAGCCTCGAGGAGGCTTTGGGGGTTACCACGACTCTTGAGGCGTCGGCGAAGATCATCCTGTTGGCCAAGGGGGCGGGGTGGAGGCCGTCGCCGTGAGGCGAGGGAACCGCTTCCGCGACGAGCGCCCGAATGTGATGTTTCGCATCACCGTTGAGGTCCCGGCGTGAACGCTGTACGTCGTTTTCATGTGGCTCAGGCCTGCAAAGGCAGTTAGTGTGCGTTTGGCACGTTGCTTCTGAGGAGAATCGATGGCGAAACAGGATATCAAGAAACAGCGGAAACAGGAGGCAAAGCAACAGCGGGTGCTGCAGCAAAGACGGGCTGAACAGCGGACACTCGTGGGGCGAGTTGCCCTCTATGCGGCCGTCTCGGGCGTGCTGCTGGTTTTTGCCTACTGGGCCTACGGGAAGCTGACCGAGAAGATCACCTGGAACACCGTCCAGACCCTCCCAAGCCCTCACATTCCGCTTGGCACCTCTCATCCACCCTACAACAGCGATCCGCCGACCTCGGGACCCCATACGGATGGGATAGCCCGATGGGGGGTTCATACCGAGGTCATCCCAAAAGAGATGCAGGTTCATAATCTCGAAGACGGCGGTGTCGTGATCAACTACGCGTGCGGGGATTGTCCGGAACTGGTCGATCAACTGAAGGCGATCGCCGGGCGCTACGATCGGGTTGTCCTGGCGCCGTATCCCGGATTGGATCGGAAGATCGCGTTAACGGCGTGGGGCAGGATCGATACATTCGACGAATTCGACGAGGGGCGGATCACCAAATTCATCAAGGCCCACATTGGAATCGACCATCACACGAGAAGCCGCTGATCAGAGCTGATCGCTGGGCCGGGTTCACTTGAAGGTCAGCGTGGATCGTAACCACAGGCCAGCGGCCAGTAAGAGCTTGTGGGATTTCGGAAGGGCGATATTCGCCTGGAACACGTTGTAGTGCTCCTGCTCGATCTTGAGCAAAAGGCGGTAGTAAGTGGACCGCATAATTTGGGCGGCCAGGAGAGACCGCCGGTCCTCAGGTGGCAAAGCCGCCATCGCCGTGCGGAAATAGTCCCGAGCGCGCTCGCACTGAAAACGCATCAACTCAACGAACGCGTCGTTATACGTGCCCGCCAGGAGTTCGTCTTCTGAGTAGCCGAACCGCCTGAGCTCATCTTGGGGCAGGTAAATCCGTCCTCGCTCAGCATCAACCGATAGATCGCGGAGGATATTGGTAAGCTGAAAAGCGATGCCCAGTCGCTCGGCATACTCCCTGGTCCTCGGGTTCTGATAGCCGAAGATCTCGATGCAGATGAGGCCCACGACCGAGGCCACGCGGTAACAATAGGAGTATAACTCCTCAAACGTCGCATAACGTGTCCGGGTCAGATCCATCTCCATGCCGTTCAGCAGCTCCTCGAAGTGGGTCTTCGGGATGCTGAACCGGCGCGCGGCCTGGCCGGCGGCCACGATGACGGGGTGGCCGACGCTGTCCCGAAAGTAGGCATCGAGTTCTTTGCGCCACCGAGTCAGCGCCGCTGCTGGGTCACCCCCGGCCTTCGCTTCGTCCACCAGATCGTCGCTCAGACGGCAGAAGGCATAGACGGCGTAGATCGCCTCGCGTTTCGGCTTTGGCAGGAAGAGAAACGCATAGTAGAAGTTCGAACCGCTTGCCTTCGTAACCAAACGACTAACGCTTCGAGCATTCCGCGGGACACTCATGGCCGTTATTATAGGGAGAACGCCACCGATAGGCAAATGAGCCTTTGCCGCCGGTGAGAGCGACACGCTTTTCAATTGACAGTTGTCGAGTATTTCCGCTACGCTGCAAACGGTTTTTCTCCCATGCCCACCGTGTCCCTCTGGATCGGAGGGGTTCTCACAACGTGAAAGGCGGGATGGCACGACTGATTGTTACGGGGGATGATTTCGGGCTGGTGACGCAGAGTCGTATTCCAGACTGAAAAGACGTTGACACCCACGCTTCTGGTATCCCTATACTAAGTGCTCTGGTTCATAATTATGGTGACGTATCCTTTGAGAGAAGTGAATGCCGTTCAGCCTGAGGAGGCCCGGAGGGCCGTCTCGAAGGGCGAACGGATTCGTAAGCGTATTTATGAAATGCTGCACTAAGACCTGTGTTCCGGCCGAAGGGGTGAGACCGGGACATGTCGAGAAAGGAGCTAGGTATGGTGTACAGGTGGCGGGTCGGTCTGACCTTCTGGACGGCGGTCGCCATCGTCGCCACGGGCGGGTCGGTCGCAGCCGCGGCGGAGCAGGAGAACGTCATCGTCAAAGAGGAATTTTTGGTGCAGGGCAGGGACGCCGGGATCAAGCTGTTCGTTCGAGAGAAGCGGCTGGCGAATCTCCCGAAGATCACCAAGGAAAACGTGGTCCTCTTCGTCCATGGCATTCCCGACCCGGCTTCCATTATCTTCGACCTTTCTGTTCCCGGATACTCCTGGTTGGACTATGTGGCCGAACGTGGCTTTGACGGTTTCACCGTGGATGTCAGGGGGTTCGGGCGTTCGACCCGCCCTCTGGAGATGAAGGAACCGCGGGATCAGAACCTCCCGCTTGTTCGGGCGGACCAGGTCATGCGCGACATGGATTCAGTCATCGATTATATCCGGTCCAAGCGGAAGGTGGATCGCGTCAACGTCGTCGGATATTCCATCGGCGCCTCCTGGTGCGCGCTCTATGCCATCCTGCACCCGGAGAAGGTCAACAAGCTGGTGATGTACGGGGCGATCTACGGGAAGAACCCACACTACGTCAAGGCCCTGGGCGACCCCATCAATCCTGACCGGCCCCATTACGAGATGGGAGCGTATCGCTACGTCCCGCGAAGAGAGCTGCTGGATCGCTGGGACGGCTGGATCAAGCCGGAGCTGCGAGATGTCTGGCGGGAGAAGGAGGTGATCGACGCCTGGATCGACGCCGTCCTCGCCTCCGACACCACGTCGAAGCAGCGGAGTCCGGAGTCGATCCAGGTTCCCAACGGCCCGTACATCGATTGGCACGAGATCCATGCCGGACGTTCGCTCTTCGATCCCGCGAGGATCAAGGTCCCGACGATGATCGTTCGGGGGAGTGCGGAGGAGATGATCAGCAGCGAGGCAGCGGATGAGCTCCTCCAGAAGCTGGCATCCGCGCCGTTCAAGCGACGTCTGGACATCGGGGATTCGACGCATTACGCCCTGCTGGAGAAGAACCGCATTCAGCTCTATCGCGCCGTGCAGGCCTTCCTGGAAGAATGACTCGCAGACTGTTGATGGCCAGTGCGATCGACGGCGTGGCGCTTCCTGCATTGCTGAGCTTCGGTCTCTCTATGGATTCATGGAGACTGTGGCAACTGCCATTCCTCTTGCCAGCTATGAGAGAAAATAGTAGGTTGGAATCGTACCACGCTCACGGTCGCGTTGCTGAAGAACGCAGGAAGGAGAAGGGAGATGGGAACGGCGGTAGCGGAGATTCGGATCGATCAGCGGGTGAGCCGGTTCATCGGCCAGCCGAGAAAGATGCTGATCGGCGGCAAATGGATGGAGGCTGCATCGGGAAAGACTTTTTCGACGCCTAATCCGGCCACGGGCGACGTCCTGGCCCGGGTCGCCGAAGGTGATAGGGAGGATATCGACAAGGCGGTGAAAGCCGCTCGGAAAGCCTTCGAGAGCGGTCCCTGGCGCAGGATGACCGCGTCCGAGCGCGGGCGGCTGATCTGGAAGCTCGCCGATCTGTTGGAAGCGCACCTCGAGGAGTTCGCCCAGATCGAGACCCTGGACAACGGGAAGCCGATTACCGTGTCGCGAGCGGCTGACGTCCCACTGGCGGTGGACCTGTTCCGCTATATGGCAGGCTGGGCGACCAAGATCGAAGGGAACACGATTCCCATTTCAGTTCCCTACACCCCCGGCGCGCGATATCTTGCCTACACCTTGCGTGAGCCCGTCGGTGTGGTCGGCCAGATCATTCCGTGGAACTTTCCGCTCTTGATGGCGGCGTGGAAGCTCGGGCCGGCGCTTGCCGCAGGCTGCACGGTCGTCTTGAAACCGGCCGAGCAGACGCCGCTCTCGGCCCTTCGGCTGGGCGAGTTGATCCTCGAAGCGGGGTTCCCCGAGGGGGTCGTCAACATCGTCACCGGCTTCGGTGAGACCGCAGGAGCGGCCCTTGCCGCGCACCCGGATGTGGAGAAGGTTGCATTTACCGGGTCAACTCAGGTGGGAAAGCTCATCCTGGCCGCCGCCGCGGGAAATCTCAAGAAGGTGTCACTCGAGCTTGGCGGGAAGTCGCCGAACATCGTTCTCAGGGATGCGGACCTCGACGTGGCGATCCCGGGCGCGGCGAGCGGCATCTTCTTCAACCACGGCCAGTGTTGTTGTGCAGGCTCCCGGCTCTTTGTGGAACACGGGATGTTTGACAAGGTGGTTGAGGGGGTGGCCAAGGAGGCGAAGAAGATCAAGATCGGTCCTGGGCTCGACCCGTCAACCGGGATGGGACCGCTCGTCTCTGATGAGCAACTCGCGCGGGTGTGCGGGTACCTCGAATCGGGTCTTGCTGAAGGGGCCAAGGCAGTTGTCGGCGGACGGAAACTGGGCGAGAAAGGGTACTTTGTCGAGCCGACGGTCCTGGTTAATACCAAGCCGAACATGCAGGTCATCCGGGAAGAGATCTTCGGCCCCGTCGTCGCGGCCATTCCGTTCAAAGATGTGGACGAGGTCGTCTCGGCCGCGAATGACACGATCTATGGCCTGGCCGCTGCGGTCTGGACACGTGATATCAGCAAGGCCCATCGGATAGCGGCGGAGCTCCGTTCGGGAACGGTCTGGATCAACTGTTACAATATCTTTGATGCGGCGCTGCCCTTTGGCGGGTATAAGCAGTCGGGCTGGGGCCGCGAGATGGGCCACGACGCGCTGGAGCTGTACACGCAGGTGAAGGCGGTCTGCGCCAGGCTATAGCTGGCGACCCGGAGGTTAGGCTGGGGTCCCAACAGCATTGGGGTGCGGCAAACGCCGCGAACCGGGGCGGGTGCGGTCTCGAACAAGCTCCTTCGGGAGGGCAAAGTTCACCTCTTCCTTGATCGGCTCGATCTCCTCGATATCAGTGACCCCAAGATCCTTGAAGTAGTTGACCACCCCCTGGACGAGATGTTCCGGGGCCGAGGCGCCTGCTGTCACACCGATGACCCGCGCCCCCTCCAGCCACTCCGGCTTGATCTCACTGACATCGTCGATCAGATACGCCTTCACCCCAACACCCTGAGCGACCTCGATCAGTCGCTTGGAATTGGAGCTGTTCTGCGAGCCCAAGGCGAGAATCAGGTCCACCTGCGCGGCGAGGGCCGTCAGGGCGGTCTGCCGGTTGGTCGTGGCGTAGCAGATGTCTTCACTCGGCGGAAAGGCGATGTGCGGGAACTTTCGCCTCAGCGCCTCGACGATTCCTGTGGTTTCATCGACGCTAAGC
>JACPQX010000118.1 GCA_016190255.1 Candidatus Methylomirabilis oxygeniifera
CCACCACATCGGGACGAAGGCGGGATATGGCCAGACAAACCATGACATGCCCCAAGGGGTTACGACGCAATCGGAGGCTCTCCTCGACGAGGACGTAGTCTTCCAAAACTCCGTCCTGGTAGAGAAGCCGGGCGAGGTTTGCGTGAGATGGCGAGATGACCGGCAGGACGCGGAACTGGTCTCGAAGCGCACTCAAGAGCGGAAGCGCCATGACCAGGTCGCCGATTCCGGTGTAGGTCAGGAAGACGACAAGCGGGCGTGGATCTGTTTGATGAGAACGAATACGGAGTCCTTTCATGAATGGAGCATCCATTGCTCTGGCTGAAGGGTCTTCCAAGACTTGCCGCTCCTTAATCCCTCTCGCCCGAATGCTTGTCCTCACCCTTGGTTCTCCGACGCTTGGTGGAGCGTATCGATCCCCAGCATGCAGTACGCTCAGTGAATCTGCTTCTGCAATTCCACAGCTCGACCATACGCATCGATGAGGCATTTCGCTGCACGTTCAAGCGAAAATTCATGACGCATCTTGATCTGGCCAAAGACGCCCATAGAATGCGCAAGCGCTGGAGACGAAAGAATCGCTCGGATCTTCTCCTCGAGCTCTTCGGGCGATTGTGTTCTCAGGAGAAATCCGTTCTTCCCGTCTTCAATCACCTCCAGATTTCCGCCTCGATCAACGGCTATCACAGGAACTCCATACGCGCAGGCCTCCATCAACATCCTGCCAAGGCTCTCATAGAAAGTACCCGCCATGATCACCACATCCGCAATGGAGTAGTACGTCCCGATGTCACTATGAGGGACGAATCCGACAAAACGTACGCGCGAATTCACGCCACGCTGCATGGCGCGCTTCCGCAGTTCTGGCTCATACCTTCCCCTCCCGACGACGACGAAATAGACGTTCTCAAGACGGGGGAGGGTGTCAATGACGTTCTGGACCCCTTTGCTCTCAGAGAGTCGTCCAGCATACATGAGGACAGGCGCCTGCTCAGGAATCCCCAGCTCAGCTTTGCGCGTGCTGGGAAGACGCGCATGAACCTCTATAGGATTATGCACAACACGGATTTTCTCCTCAGGGAAACCCAGCCGCAGTAACTCGGTGCGCAGACCTCCGCTGACCGGAAGGAGCATGGAGGCCTTGTGGTAACTACGCGCCAGATACCACATATGAGGAATGCTGTACAACCAGTAGGGGAAAGCCATGACCGCATTGAGAATTCTGCCGCGATCCAACCGATGCATGATCTCCTGGAATCGCTTCATGCCGCGACACCCGAAACAGTTCCCGCCGTGCCGATCTGTGCCGCTGCCAATGAAGCAGAAACTGGACGGGCTATTGACCGTTGCCACGAACGGAATCCCAGTCCTTCTTGAAACAGACGCCATGCTTGGAACACTACTTTGGTTCGTCGCATGGAGAATGTCGGGCTTGAACTCATTCACGAATGCACGGGTCTGGCGCGCCATTTCGTAGTACATCCACTCCAAGTTGCTCAAGCGAGGAAACAACTTCGGGGCGCGAATGGGCAGGCGCGCGATAGGAACTCCATCAATGACCTCAACCTTGCGCAGCCCATCGGTCACAAAGGCAAGAACGCGAACTGTCACCCCTGCCCCGACCAGAGACCGCGCCAGATAGTGGGCGCTGACCTGTCCTCCTCCAATTACGTCAGGATAATACCAACGGGAAACAAGCAAGATGCGATATGACTTTTTTGATCGATGTTCCATGATGAAGAGGAAGTTCTCAAGCCGTCCAGACGTGCTTTTACAAGCAGAGGACATCAATGTCAAGAAGATATCGCGAGATCAGAGTTGTCCTACATGAGCAACACTCCTTACTGTAGTTGAGGAGGGGTCGCGCCCACACGCTCCCAGCCGAACAGGAAGCAGATTATCCATGAGGGCAGGCACGGGCGGCAAGGGGGAAACGAGCAGCAAAGCGACACCCACGCAAGAGACTGGAACAGTCACCCCTCAGGCTCAACGGCAGCCACGTAGGGAAGCGCCCGTCCCTCGCCGCCGGCGTCGAGGCCGAACCCGATCACCCAGACATCGGGAATCTCGAAGCCGACATGGTCAGCATCGATCGGGACTGTACGCCGACTCGGCTTGTCGAGGAGGACGCAGGTCCGCAACCAGATCGGACCCTTCGCTTGCACGAGGTCTCGGGCCAGGCTCAACGACCTGCCAGTATCCAAAATGTCATCGACGAGCAGGACGGAGCGCCCCGACACGTCCAGCGTCACATCCTTGACGATTTTCACCAGTCCACTCGGCTCAGTGGTGGCGCCATAGTGCGACACTGCCATGAAGTCCACCCGGGAGTGCACATTGAGCCGGCTCATCGCCCGAACCAAGTCCGCATGGAAGATGAAGCTCCCGGTAAGCAGGCCGATGACGAGCGGGGCGGGGTCAGGAAGGTCCTTGGAGATAGCTGCGGCAAGCTGCTCCACGCGCGCCGCAATGGTCGCCTCGTCAAAGAGGATCCGGTGTTTCAGCAGTGTTCTCTGCCCCTCGTCCCACCCTTCTCCCGCGATGGGAGAAGGGGAACGTCAGCGGCCGGGGAGGCCGGGCTCGGTGAGCTTGATCGGGTCGAGGATCTGGGCGATCTGCTCCTCGGTGAGCAGCTTCTCTTCGCGGACGACATCAATGATGGTCTTCTTCTCGCGAAGGGCGCGCTTCACCACCTCGGCCGCCCTGGCATAGCCGACGTAGGTATTCAGGGCGGTGGCGAGTGCCATGCTGCTTTCGGCGTAGCGGCGGCAGCGGTCGGCGTCGGCGACGATGCCGACGACGCACCGGTCGATGAAGACGCGAAGAGCGTTTTTCAGGATCTCGATCGAGTGGTGGAGGTTGTAGGCCATGACCGGCATCATCACGTTCAGCTCGAGCTGCCCGGCCTGCACCGCCATCGACACGGTCAGGTCGTTGCCGATTACCTGAAAGCAGACCATGTTCAGCATCTCGGCCATCGAGGGATTGACCTTGCCCGGCATGATGGAGGAACCGGGTTGCACGGCGGGCAGGACGATCTCGGCGAAGCCGGTGGTGGGGCCGGAGGCGAGGAGGCGAAGGTCGTTGCAGATTCGGATCAGCTCGAGCGCCAGCAGCCGCAATGCCGATGAGGCCTCGGCGATCGGCAATTGTGACTGCATCGCCTCGCGCATGTCGGGCGCGTTGCGCCACTTGATGTTGGTCCAGGCGCGCAGGTGTTCCACGAGCTTGAACTGGTACTGCGGGTGAGTATTGAGGCCGGTGCCGGCGGCGCTGCCGCCTATCCCCAACTCCTCAAGTGATCGAGCCGCGGCGGCGATCCGCTCGTGGCACTTGCCGATCGTCGCGGCATAGGCTGCGAATTCCTGCCCCAGCCGGATCGGGACCGCATCCTGCAGATGGGTCCGAGCCGACTTCAGGATTCCGTCGAACTCCTTGGCTTTCTCTGTCAGGGTCGTCTGCAGGTCCTGCAGAACCGGAAGCAGTTCCCCAAGCAGCAGGCGACCGGCAATCCGCATCGCGGTCGGGATCACGTCGTTCGTGGACTGGGCCATGTTCACGTGGTCATTGGGGTGAACGACGGTGTGGTCTCCTTTCTTGCCGCCCAGCAGCTCGATCGCCCTGTTGGCCAGGACTTCGTTGACGTTCATGTGAAATGAGGTCCCGGCGCCCATCTGATAGACATCAACGACAAAGTGATCGCGCAACTTCCCGGCCAGCACCTCATCCGCGGCCGCCCCGATCGCCTTGCTTATCTCCGGCTTGAGGAGCCCGAGCTCGGCGTTGGCCAAGGCGGCCGCCTTTTTGATCATGGACATCGCCTCCACCATCCGGGGGTGCATCTTGAGCCCGCTGATAGGGAAGTTCTCCATCGCCCGCACCGACTGGAGGCCATAATACGCATCGGCCGGGACCTCCTTCTGTCCCAATGAGTCCCTCTCGATTCTCGCAGCCATCCGTGCCTCTCCTCCGTGATTCCCGCTATGATGTCTCACAGGGCGGAATCTTCACCGCCAGCTCCTTGAGCCGCTTAGGTGTCAACTCGGTCTTGAGCGACCAGGACGGATCGGCATGCTCGTCCTTTTTCTTCATGAGAAGCCATTCCTTCCCCATCTCGCCCCGGGTAAACCGGGCCAGCGCGAAGGCCCCTTTGAGCTTCCGCCCGTTGAGGATGAAGGCGAACTTCCCCGCGCCGAGTTGGTTCTCCGCCCCGCCCGCCTCGATCGCCTCGTAGGTTCCGTGGTCCCAGACCACGACCGGTCCGGCGCCGTAGCTCCCCTCCGGGATGATCCCCTCAAAATCGATGTACACGACCGGGTGGTCCGCCACCATGATCGCCAGCCGCTTGTCGGCCGGATTCATCGACGGCCCCTTGGGCACCGCCCAGGATTTGAGAACGCCGCCCATCTCGAGACGGAAGTCGTAGTGCAGGCGGGTCGCCTTATGCTCGTGGACAACGAATCGTTGGGCACCGCTTGCAGCACGCTTTCGCATTGTTTCACTCAGCTTCCAGAAGAACCATTCATTATCAGGCATTATGTCATAGGCAAAGCCGGCTGAGCAAATATCATTGGACGATCGGATCCTGTTCTGTTTTCAGGGGGAGCGAGTTTGGCGGCCCCAGAGGCACACTGCCTGCCGGAACTTTGCCGTTGACCGCTCTAGCGGCGGTCAGTATCCGGGGACCACTGCAAGGAGATGGCCGGTAGAGTACCAACCGTAAATATCGCATCAGACGGGACAAGTCCGGCACCAATCGAAGGATGATTCCATTGGTGCTGTCTCTGGAAGTCAGCTCTTGTGGAAAGGCCGTTGGCTGGCGCTCAGTCAGGGCTACGCTGGAGCAGAAGGGCGGAAAGGGTTAATGCGCCGTGCCGTGCCTAGATACGCAATCAATGTCTCCGAACATCCGACCTGGCCCAATGTCCGAGACATTTTGAGATGAGAGTCGCTTCAGATGGGTTGCATGGGAATCGATGTAAGGCCTTGATTCAACCTAGTTTGCCAGACCGATTACGGTGGGGTAACCGTAATGCTGAGAGTCCCAAGCGGCACGAATGCGGCGCCCCCCGCCCCACTACCGAAGAGATTCCATGTGAAGACAAAATTCAGCCCACTTGGCACGACACTCACGATCTGACCGAAAACCCACGGAAGGAGGACATTGGCAAAATCGGGACTTCCGGCAGGATTCATAAACACCGCGTGCAAATTCAAGTCGAGGAGGTTAGCCTGGAGCAGCAAGTGAGTGAATCCATTTACCTCGCCAGTCGTGGAAATTGCCATGCCGACGTTATCGGGGAAGATCTTGGAGATGTGGCCGCCGTGGCCAATTGAAGGCGTACAGACCAATAGGACTGCTGCAAGCACGATCACGAGTTTCATGGTTTTGCCCCCTCTCTTTTCTCCTGTTGCGCTTTGGCCGCTTCGTAGAGAATCGCCCGCAGGCCGCCGTCCTCATCGATTTTCTGCTGTAGGCTATGCTGCAAAAAGTTCCTCAATGCCTCTTGGTCGTTTTCCTCGGTGGGAGTATAAGGCTCTTGAACGCGGCTTTCCTGAAGCGCCGAAGGTTGGGGCCGATCGGACGAGAGCGCCTCTGGATGACTGTCACTGTCTCGTTGGGCTCCGCGCCTCAACTCGCGACTCGTAGCTGTAGGGGGCGCGGGTTGAAACGGTGCGTTTGCCTCTGAAGGGGGCCGGCTCCACGAGGACACGGGCGCTGCCGGCGTGGGGCGGGCGACCTGTGATGTACCCGTCGCGTTTTGAGGCGATGAGGTGGGCGAGGAATGGGGGACGACGTAACGCCAAGCCAGCGCCAGCAGCAGCGCAAGGCAGAAACCGGAAGCAAGAAAAATCAGCTCCCGCCTCCGCGGAACCCAGCCAGACAACACACGCCTCCTTGGGATACGCAAGATCCTCGGAAGCGACGTCAGGGGCAGATCTGCGTTCCCGCATACGTGGGCCCCTTGGTAGGGTTGGCCTACCCTATACAAGTGCAGCCGAAGTGTCAAGGATTTTGGGGGGCTCTCATCCTCCTTGAACCAGGCGAGCCACGTGAGGAAACTATCGAGAAGGGGAATCGCTTGCCCGCTCCAGGGTCGCATAGTAGAATGGCGAGCGCTTGATCACGTCGCGCAACCGAGAGGAGGGGAAGATGGCACTGAAAGAGTTCGCCGGTGTGTATTATGAGGAGGCCTTGGACGAGAAGACCCGCCAACTGGTCGCCATGGCGGCGATGGCGGCGGCCGGATGCACCTCGTGAGTGGGGGCCCGCTTCGCGGCCGCGAAGCAAGCGGGTGCCAGCACGGCGGAGATCATGGAGGCGCTCTACCTGGCCATGCGCGCCTCGGCCAGGGCGGCCTGGACCACCATCAAGAACGGCATCGAAGGGATCGACCAAGAGGTCAAAGGGATGAAGGCGCGATACGAAGCCGAGACGGCTGTTCAGAGGTAGAGGTCGTGTCTGCCCGCTCCATCGAACGGTCTCCCCTGAGCGGTGTGCTTCGACAGGTCTGTCACTTCGACAGGCCTGTCCTGAGTCATGTCGAAGGGCTCAGTGCGCAGCCTGAGCCAAGCCTGCCCTGAGTCATGTCGAAGGCTCGAAGGGCTCAGCCCGAACGCAAGGTCGGGGAAAATGGCTCTGCCGACCCCAGGGGGCGAGCCATTTTGTTGGACTTCGATCACACCCTCTTCGATACCGATCGCTTCTTTTGGGTCGATCTCAGGTCTGCCTTTGCCCGGTTCGGCGTCCCGGAAGAGACCTGGGAGAGGAGCTATGAGGCGATCTGGCCGCTCGGCTACTCCCTCGCGAAGCACCTCGACGAGCTGGAGAGGCTGGGCGTCATCGCCGATCACGAAATAAGAACGACGATGCTCGCCACACTCGAAGCGGCCTTTTCCGATCTCCGCCCCTATCTGTTTCCTGATGTGCGAGCGTTTCTGGAGGCTGCGCGCCACAGGGGGTATGAGCTGATCCTGCTCTCTTTCGGCGACCCCGCCTGGCAGAGCTACAAGGTGCGAGCTTCCGGGCTCGCCCCCTCCTTCCAGAGGATCGCCTACACGGCCAAGCAGGGTGGGAAGGGAGAGCTGCTGGATGTTCTCGGTTCCTCTTACGCCGAGCTTCGCGCCATCGACAACAATCCTGCCGACCTGGACTCGATGAAGGCGCGCCACCCCAACTTGCTCACCCATCTCATCTGTCGCGTGAAGCCGTCCGACCTGGAAGGGCCGGCCGGCGTGGCTCCAGATCGCTTCCGCGAGGCCGCCAGGTATCTCAGCATCCCCCCCCGCCTGGCGCATCATCGCTGCTGGAGTCTCGATGAGGTCCGCCTCTGATGGGTGACCTGATCGTCGCCTCGGCCCCGACGCGCATCGATTTCGCAGGCGGCACGCTGGACATCCCACCTCTCCACCTTTTTCACCAGCCGGCGATCACCGTCAACGTGGCGATCGATCTTCCCGCAGAGGTGTGCGTCCGCCGACGACCGGGGCGCGCGATACGACTGTTCGCGGTCGATCAGCGGCGGCAACTCCTCTGGCCGTCGCGTGAGAAGATCTCCTGGACACGGGAACCGTTCTTAGAGCTGGTGGCTCGGTTGATCCGGTCTCTCGCCCCTGATACCGGGCTGGACATTCGTACCCACTGCCGCGCCCCGGCCGGCGCCGGAACCGGCGGCTCGTCAGCGCTGGCTGTTGCCACCGCTGCGGCGCTGGCCGCCGTTGCAGGCCGGCGCCTCAATCGACCAATGCTGATCGAGCAGGCGCGGAGCATCGAGACCCAGGCGATCCATGTCCCGACCGGCTATCAGGACTACTATGCCGCGGCCTACGGTGGGGCCAGCGCCATCGAGTTCGGCTTGACAGGGATTCGGCGAACCTCGATCGGCGAAAAGCGGTTCCTGGCGGGATTCGAGCGGCACCTCCTTCTCGTCTATCTTGGAAAGCCCCGGTTCTCGGGGGCCAACAACTGGGAGCTGTTCAAACGCCACGTCGAAGGAGACCGGAAGACCATCGCGCTGTTTGAGGCGCTGAAGGACAACGCCGTTTCGATGCGGAACGCGTTCCTCAAGCAGGACATCGCCCGGATCGCCGACCTCCTGAACCGCGACTGGGAGATCCGGCGGCGTGCCCTCCCAGCCATGAGCAGCCCGTCCATCGACAAGCTGATACGTGCCCTGCGGCGGGCCGGCGCCATCAGCGCAAGGGTCTGCGGCGCCGGCGGAGGCGGATGCCTCGCGCTCCTCGTCGAGCCCGACGCGAGGGAACGGCTGACCACCTTGGCCGAAAGGGCAGGCGCCAGGACACTGCCCTGTACAATCAACACCCGGGGTCTTGTCGTTCGCCGCGTCAAAGAGTGACGGGTCCAAAGGAACAGCAGATGGGAAAACGCGATCGAGGGGCAATGCCCAAGCTTCGCCAGCCGGGACCGGCGCGAGATCGACGCGGGATCATCAAGCTGGCCCCGAAGGTCCGAAAGATCAAGTCCCCCAAGCCATCGAGGGGAAGATAGGCTCGGACGAGCACAGGTCAGCGCATGGCTGAATCGCCAATCTCCGCTTGACGGGCCGAGGGAAATCCGATAGCTTTTGTACGTTTGTCCATGGATGGGGAGGGGCAGATACGATGCCAGAGAGGCGGATCCTGGATGGCGAATAGCGAAGCGTCGGGCAAACAAGCGGTCCTGGTCGTGGGCGGAGCGGTTGCCGGCTCCGAGGCAGTCGCCCAGTTCGCCCGGCGAGGGTTCCTGACGATCGTCATCGAGCAGAACCCGAGGCCCTATGGCAAGATTGAGGACGGCCTTCCCCGCTGGCACGTCAAGCTTCGGAGGCAAGAGTACGACAAGATCGACGCGAAGTTGGACCAACCCAACGTCAGATTCGTCCCCCTGACCAAGCTCGGCCGTGACATCACCCTCGAAGAGATCCTGAGCTGGGGATTGAGCGCCGTGTGTCTCGCGGTCGGCGCCTGGCGCGACCGGCCGCTGCCGGTTGCGGGAATCGACGCGTACATCGACCGCGGCTTCTACTACCAGAATCCGTTCGTGTACTGGTTCAACCACTACGAGGAGCCCGATTTCAAGGGGCCGAAGTACGACGCCCCTGACGGAACGATCGTGGTGGGTGGGGGTCTCGCCTCACTCGACGTGGTCAAGATCCTCCAGCTCGAGGCGGTCGGGCGGGCCTTGAAGGCACGAGGGCTGCCGGGCGAGATGCTCGAACTGGAGCATAAGGGGATCAAGCGATCGCTCGACGCGCTGGGGCTGACCTTAGCCGACCTCGGGGTCAAGGGGTGCATTCTCTACTACCGACGCCGAGTCGAGGATATGCCGCTCCAGGAGCCACCCGACAATGCCACACCTGAGCAGATGGCGAAGACCGGAACGGTCAGGCGGAAACTGCTCCAGAACTTCCTGGACAAGTACCTGTTCACATTTCACGAGCGACACGCGCCGGTCGGGCTCATCGCCGAGGGCGATCAACTGGCCGGCCTGAAGTTCGCCGAGACCGAGGTGAAAGACGGCAGGGCGGTCATCAAGCCCGGCACCGAGAAAGAGGTGCGAGCCCCTCTGGTCATCAGCTCGATCGGAAGCATCCCGGAACCGCTCCAGGGGATCGAGATGAAAGGGGAGCTATTCCGGATCAAGGATGAGAATACCGGCGAGGTCGAGGGCCTTCCGGGGGTGTTCGCGCTCGGCAACACCGTCACGGGAAAGGGGAACATCCAGGTCTCCCTGACACACGGCCGACTGGTCGGGTTGCACGTTTGCGAATACCTTCGTGACCAACCTGCCCCTCCCCCCACCAAGGTTGCCGCGATCGAGGCGAAGGTCAAGGCGTTGCAGGAAAAGGTTGGCTATTCCGGCAACTATAAGGAATGGATCGCGAATGTGGAGCCGGCTGCATGACGTGCAAACATCTGCGACGCTCTCTTGATCCGAGCAAGTCTCTCTCCGAATCGCCCAGTACGGCCTGCTTCGATTGCGGCGCCGTGGTTCCGGTCGTCCAGGCGTGGCTCAGCACCAAAAGGCCGGAGATCGCTCTCTGCGAGGCCTGCTTTCGCCGGCGCGAGGCCCGTCGTGAGCCAAGCCGAACGGTACCTAGACGAACAAAGCGGCGGCCCCCTGCTGGAAGGTGACTCACCCTCTCGCCGCTTCCCTCCTGATCCTTTCCCTCGCATCAACCGGTTGCGCCCAGCTCATCGAATGGGGCTGGGACGAGCCGGACCAGACCTTCCTCAAGACCTACGTCGCGACGATGGAGCGCAAGCCGTTCGATGGTATCGTGTTCCATCTCACGGTGCCCGGCGTCCCGGCAGACCTGGCGAATTTTTCCTGGCACCTTGCCGACCACCGTTATCAATGGAGCGATCTCCGGCCCGCGCTGGAGGAGCTGAAGACCATACCGTTTGGCCGGTTCCGGCACAATTTCCTGCGGATTAACCTGAACTCGACCGATCGGCCCTTCGATCTGCTTGACGATGCCGCCTGGGAGACGCTCCTCGCGAATTTGAGGCTGGCCGCAAGGATTGCGCGAGACGGCGGTCTCCGGGGCTTCATGGTGGACCCCGAGGCCTATGCGGCCCGTGATCCCGAAGACGACCGCCCCCGGTTCAACGTCTTCGATTACAACCGGCGCGCAGTTCGTGAGGCGCCCTTTGACGTCTACCGGTCGGCGGCCCTCCGCCGGGGCCGGGAGTCAGCGGCGATTCTCGGCGAAGCGGCGCCCGACCTCGTCCTGCTCTTCGCCTTCGCCTACAGCTTCCCCTGCTATTCGTCCAAGCCGGAGGAGGAACAAGCCTACGGACTGCTGCCCGCCTTCATCGATGGCATCCTCATGGCCAAGCCGAAGGAGCTGGTGGTGGTCGAGGGGCACGAACCCTCCTATCCGTACCGGTACTGCCATCAGTTCCAGGAGGCCTACCGGCGTCTTCGCAGCGAGTGCCGGCGTCTCTCCTCCGTGCCCCAGCGTTACGACGACGATCTCCGGATTGCATTCGGCATCTGGATGGACAATGAATCGGGTGAACCCTGCGAGCGGCATCGCAAGGAGGGCAAGCCGTGCCCGTGGGCTGACCCCACCCTCTACACGGAGGAAGCGCGCCACTGGGTGGACCCGAAGGTTTTCGAGGAGGCCGTCGCCTCAGCCCTCGACCTCACCGATGGATACGTCTGGATCTATTCAGAAGAACCGAGATGGTGGACGTCCGCCCGGCCGGATGGGGAGAACGTTCCGGCGGAATTCGTGCAGGCGGTCGAACAGGCGAAAGAGCGTGCCGTCGTTCGGCGAGGGTCGATCTGCCCCAAACCGACAAAAGACGATTAAGAGGTCCCGGCCGAGGAATTTGCGGAGAGTGAATCTACCTAGAGCAAACGGATGAAATATTGTTACATCGTCATTGCTCCGAAAGTCCCCTCACCCGAACCCTCTCCCCAGAGGGGAGAGGGGATGATGAAGCAGGACTCCTCTCCCCCGGTGGGGGAGAGGATAAAGGTGAGGGGGCGATAGACTTTCATGCCCATGGGCGTGCCGCAGGCACATGAGGTATTGCGAGGGGCGGCTTTCACTTGCCTGCCGTGGGTCCGGTGTCCTGCTTCAGGGCGTCGGGTGCATATGGGATTCGATTCAAGAATTTCGGATCGATCGCGTAGACCGCAGGGGCTGTCGCAACCTTGGCGTACAGGCGATCTCTCTCTGCCTTCCCGAATAACAGGGCAGGGAGACGGGAGCCGTCGGCCATGGTCAGCTCTACCTCTGCCTGCGGTCTCTCTAGGCTGTAACGAGCGAGACTGCTCCCATCATTCTCAACGAGCGCGTCGTAGCGAAGCTCCTTGAGCGCGTAGAGCAGGTCGTACACCTTCGCAGCCTGAGCGTCGGCCGATGTTGGTATGGTCAGCTTCCAGATGTCTCCCTCCTTGGCAAGGGCAAGTGACTGTCCATTCCGCCGAAGCCGGATCGCCCTCACGTCCGTGGTCTCGAAACGCAACAGGCTTCGGTCTCGCAGATCGAACGGCGATTTCGACAGGTCTGTCAGCAGGCGCCCGTCGACAATGACCACCCCTTCCCCCGGCTGCGCCAAGGCGTAGAGTCCTATCTTTGGGTCAGATGCCTTCTTCAAGAGGAGGCGCTTGGAAGCGCCGTCCTCCTTCACCGTGACGATCAGATCGGGACGGTCGAGGCCGTAGCGGCCCGTCGTGTCGGCGCCGGAAGACAGGAACTTCGTAACGCGGGCGTTCCTGATCTTCCACAGCAGATCCCTCACGGCCGATCCGTCCGCCTTCGCTTTCACCGGTTGAACCAACTCCCACTGATCTGTTCCTTCGCTACGCAGGCTGATCCATCGCCCCTTGCCGGACAGCTCCAACTTCTTGACTTTGCCCGGTTCCAACACGAGCAGGGTCTTGTCGCGAAGGTCCGTCGGTTTCCGATCCAGGCGACCTCTCAGGGAGTCGGCGACCAGGAACACGGAGGCGGCACCCTCACGCTTCGCATAGACG
>JACPQX010000120.1 GCA_016190255.1 Candidatus Methylomirabilis oxygeniifera
ACCCACGTCAGGCGCCTTACCCATGCCAAGGGGTACGACGGTGGCGCGTTCTTTTCCTCGGACGGGACCAAGATCGTCTATCGCGCCTACCATCCGAAGACCGGGCCCGAGACGCGGGAATACGAAGCCTTGCTGAAGCTGGGTCTGACCAGGCCGTCGCGGATGGATCTCTTCGTCATGGACGCCGACGGCTCGAATCAGCGGCAGGTCACCGACAACGGCGCCGCCAACTTTGCGCCGTTCATCCATCCAAACGGCCGGCAGATCATCTTCTCCTCCAACCTGCACGACCCGGCCCGCCGGAGCTTCGCCCTCTATCTCATCAATCTCGATGGGAGCGGCCTGGAGCGGGTAACGTACGGCGACACCTTCGCCAGCTTTCCGATGTTCTCGCCGGATGGGGCGAAGCTGGTGTTTGCCTCTCACCGAAACCGCACACTGCCGGGGGAGATCAACGTCTTCATCGCCGACTGGATTCCATAGACACCCGCCCTGGCTCCACGTCCTTACCTTCTCCTCTCAGGTGAGAGGGGATGCTGAAAGCGAGTTGGGAGCCGGGTTACGACACCGAAATCCTGCGCGTAAAGAAGGAGGCTGACATGAACCGCGAACTGCCGCTCTCGCAGGCCTCTCCCTTGCCTCGTTCCCTGGAGGAACGCCTTGCGGGATACCCGCTCATGAGCGCTTTGCGCGGCCGCCGCTCGCGGCGTTTCGGCCTCGGCATGAAGATGGAGACGGGTCCGCTCGCCTATCAGAGCAATCGCGCGCCGCTTCCCCTGATGGAGGCGGAGGAAGCGGCCCTGGCCTTTGCTGCCTGCGGCCTCACCGGCTATGCGCTGGCCGACCTCCTCTATGACCGAGGGCAAGGCGGAACGATCATGGCCGGCCTGCTGGGACGGACCGTGTCGAGCGGTGACGCCATTCAAACGGTCTCCTTGGTCGTCAGCAATGATCAGGCCACCTACCTGCTCAAGCGCCCGCAGGATTTCCAGCCTGCCGACATCCCCGAGCTGATTCAGTTGGCCATGCAAGGAGGGTTCACCGAGCTGTACCGGCGCAGTCGCATCACGATCAAAGATGGGCGCGCGGCGCTTCCCTCTGAGCCGATGTTCAATCTCGACGTCAACAGATGGTCTGTTCCTGCGCCCGGCAGCACCTATTTTGTCCCCATCAACGAGCTGTGCTATCTCTATATCAATGCCCTGCTGGAGATCTTCAATGAGACCACGGGGGCCTTCATTCTGGACGAGCGGGCCAATTTTCGACCCGCCGGGATCGGCCGGTTTGCCCGCAGGAAGGGCGGCCACCTCCTGGATGATCCCAAGGGAGGTCGCGTGGGGACCATCCAGCGGGTTGAGCTGCTCGTGGCAGAAATGGTGACGATCGAGCAGGGGATGATCCTTCAAAACCTGGGACTGATGACGCAAGCGATGGGACTGGGCGGATTCCCGAATTTTGCGGCTCACGAGTTCGGGTGGTTCCAGGCGCTGGGTTTTCGGATGGGCGAGATGCGCGCGAGCCGGTATCTGGGCATGAATCGCCTCATCTCAGCGGCGCTGGGTCTGCTTGGCCGGGATCAGCCTGTCCCGTATCCCCTCGGTCTCGATCGAGACGGCGTGAGCCTGCTCAAGGCGTATTGCCCGCCGTACTACCCCTCGATGGAGGCCGCCGTCCGGGCCGTTGTGGACAGGAAGTTCGGGTCACAGGGTGTCTTTCGAGGCGGCGCAACGGGCAGCGCGTGGCGGCATCCGACCGACGTGTCGGCCGCCATTCCCGGCCTCAGTGACGCGGCGATTGACGCGACGATCGCCTACTGTGAATACATTCATGATCGATACGGGCGGTTTCCGGCCTACGTCGCCCCCTTCCGGACCGTCCTGGGGTTTCAGGTCGCGCACCTGGACGTGGAGTTTTACGACCGCTTCTACCGCTCCGAGGCGCTCACCGAGACGCAGCGGCGGCACCTTTCCGACTACCACGACATCGGTGAAAGTTGAGGCGTTGCTTGGCAGTTCGTACAGCGAGGCGTACAATGCCGGTAAGAGACACAGGGTGTGAGCATGGCTCAAGGACATGACCGACTGCGCAAAGAGCTGGTGAGCCACTTCCGGGAGAACCGCGAACCACTGCGGCGACAGTGGGTCCGGGAGATAAGGGCGAAGGGGTTCCTCAGGGGTCTTACCACGCGGGAGGTCGAGCGCGAATCGATGGCGCTCTACGACACCTGCGTGGCGTGCGTGGTCTGTGTGGAAACGGGGAAGCAGGAAGCGGGGTTTGCCTACGCGCGGGTCGTGGCAAAGCAGGCCGTGCTGCGAGGGACGACCGTTGAGCAGGTCATCGACGCCCTCCTCGCCCTCCGCGATCTGTTTGTGCGATCGCTTTTCGAGAAGTATCAGGGTCGGATGCGGCGGCTGGCGAAGGCCGTGGATGTGTATTCTCCGACGGTCAACAAGGTGGTTGCGCTGGTCGCGCACGCCTTTGCGGAGGAGAAAGAAAAGGCCGGCAGGGGGGAGGTGGACCGGCTTCGAACGCTGGTGAAAACCGGGCTGATCCTCAGCGCCAAGCTGTCGCTCGAGACGGTCTTGCGGCGGATCGCCAACATGGCCTGCAAGCTGGTGAATGCCCGGTATGCAGCGCTCGGTGTCCTGGATGGGAAGGGTGGTCTCAGCCGTTTCATCACGGCGGGGATCGACGAGAAGACCAAGCGAGCGATCGGTCCTCTGCCGGTGGGTAAGGGCATCCTGGGCGTCCTGGTGCATGAGGCCAGGCCGCTGCGCCTCAAGGATCTGACGAGGGACCCCAGGGCTCACGGCTTCCCTCCCAACCATCCCCCGATGAAGTCGTTCCTTGGCGTGCCCGTTGTC
>JACPQX010000119.1 GCA_016190255.1 Candidatus Methylomirabilis oxygeniifera
ATCCCCTCGTGGGCGTCCGAGAGACCCAACTCCTTCTCCGAGCAGACCACGCCCATCGACTCCACCCCTCGAATCCTGGTCCCCCCCACCGCGGCCCGCCGGCCCGTGCGGGCGTCCAGGAGGCGGGCTCCAAGCGGCGCATAGGGAACCTTATCTCCCACCTTCAGGTTCGTGGCACCAGTCACGACAGTCACTGGCTCCCCACGCACCTCGATGGTCGCGAGCGTCAATGCGTCAGCCGTCGGATGAGGGCGAAGAGAGGCGACGCGACCGACGACGATCCCGGTCCACCCTTCTCCACGTTGTGTGACGCCGGCCACCTCGGTTCCCGACATGGTCAACAGGTGGGCCAGCTCCTTTGCGGGCACCGCGACGTCAACATACTCAGCCAGCCACCTGATCGAGACTTTCACGTCTTCCTCACAGAAGGATGCTCAGCAGCGTGGAAACAGCGACAGAGAGAGACCAGGATGATCGCGCAACGGCAGGTCATCAGGGGAACTGACGGAGGAAGCGGAGGTCGTTACCGTGGAAGAACCGAATGTCTTCGATGCCATACTTCAGCATGGCGACCCGGGCCGGCCCAAGTCCGAACGCGAAGCCGCTGTACCGCGCCGGGTCATACCCGACGCGGGCCAGGACGCCCGGGTGGACCATCCCGGCCCCCAGAATCTCCAGCCACCCGGTCTCCTTGCACAGCCGGCACCCCCCGCCCTTGCAGAGAAAGCAGTCGATCGACATATCGACGCCGGGCTCGACAAACGGAAAATAGTCGCACCGAAAGCGGACCTTTCGGTCTTTCCCGAAGAGGCGCCGGGCGAAGGTGTGCAGTGTTCCCTTCAAGTCGGCAAAGGTGATCTGCTCATCCACGGCCAGCCCCTCGACTTGGTCGAACTGACTCTCGTGGCTGGCGTCCACCGCCTCGTACCGATAACACTTCCCCGGAACGATGACGCGGACCGGCGGCCGGGTCTGCTCCATGATGCGGATCTGCATCGGGGAGGTATGCGTCCTGAGCAGCATCGGTTTGCCAGCCTGCGAGGTCGCCGGATCGATCCAGAAGGTGTCCCACATATCTCTGGCGGGATGCTCCTCGGGGATATTCAGGGCTTCGAAGTTGTAGTAGTCCCACTCGACCTCGGGCCCCTCCATGACGGCAAACCCCATTTCCACGAAGACCCCACAAATCCGGCGGATGATCTGCGTGATAGGGTGCAGACGGCCCAGGCCTGGGCGGCGCCCCGGGAGGGTGACATCGATCTGGTCCTTGGCCAGAATCTCATCGCCCGGGACCGATTCGAAGGCGGCTCGACGGGCTACAACCCTTTCCTCGATCGCCTCCTTGACCTGATTGGCAAGGGCGCCGATAGTGGGCCGGTCCTCCGCGGCCAACGTTGGCAACTGGCGAAGAATGGTCGTCAATCGACCTTTGCGACCGAGAAACTGGACCCGGGTTTGCTCAAGCTGAGTCGCGTCCGCGCTGCTCTGAATCTGAGCGATGGCCTGCGCTTGAAGATTCTCAAGATCCCTTCGCAGCTCGTTCACCCGACCTCCACAACAAGAAGCCCCGACAGGGTCGGGGCATACTTCAAGAGGGATCGCTCAGTGATCAGGCCGCGATGTGCGCGCGGGCAGCCTCCGCCAGCTTATTGAACGCCGCCTGATCCTGGATGGCCAGCTCGGCCAACACCTTTCGGTCGATCGCCACGCCGGCCTTCTTGAGGCCGCCCATCAACTTGCCATAGGACAAGCCGGCGAGGCGCGCCGCCGCGTTGATCCGAACGATCCACAATCTGCGAAAGTCCCGCTTGCGCGCCTTGCGGTCACGATAGGCGTACTTCTTGGCCCGATCGACGGCCTCCTGGGCGCTCCGGTACGCCTTGCTTCGTTTTCCCCAGTAGCCCTCGGCCTCCTTCAGAACCCGGTTCCTGCGCCGCCGCGTCTTGAATCCACCTTTTGCTCGTGGCATCGTGCTCTCCCCTGATTATCTGCTCCTGCCCCTCTGACTCTCTCTACTCACCCATACGGAATCAAGCGCCGCATTCTGGCCGTATCCGCTTTCGACACCAGACCGGGTTGTCGCAGGTTCCGCTTCCGCTTCTTCGACTTGCCGGTCAGGAGGTGGCTCTTGGACGCCTTGTGGCGTCGGAGCTTGCCGGTCCCCGTTACCTTGAACCGTTTCGCCGCCCCCTTCAGCGTCTTGATCTTCGGCACAGTCCCTCCTCCCTCAATGCTTGGGGGTCAGGATCATGACCATGTTCCTGCCCTCAAGTCTCGGCTGCTGCTCGACCACTGCAACCTCCTTGAGCGTATCGGCAAAGCGATCCAACTGAACCCTGCCCCGATCAAGGTGGACCATCTCCCGGCCGCGGAACATCATCGTCACCTTTGTCTTGTTCCCCTCCTTCAGAAATCGCTCGGCGTGCCTGGCCTTGAACTGAAAATCGTGATTCTCGGTCTTCGGGCGGAGCTTGATCTCTTTGACCTGAATGATCGTCTGTTTCTTCTTCGCCTCTCGCGTCTTCTTGTTCTGCTCGTATCGATACTTGCCGTAGTTCATGATCCGGCAGACCGGCGGCTTGGCTTCCGGCGCCACCTCCACCAGATCGAGCCCCAGGCTCTGGGCGGTCTGTAGGGCCTCCTGAATCGGCAGGATTCCGAGTTGTTCCCCTTCAGGATTAATGACTCGAACCTCTTTGATCCGAATCCGCTCGTTGACCCGGACACCTCTACTGATGGATGCTCCCTCCTTCGCATTGAGCCAGCCCCGCCGGTTGGAGGGCTGGTCTGAGTTCTCCTTGGATCGCGGCAATCAGCTCGCCGATCGGCATGACTCCCAGATCTTGCCCGCCGCGCTTCCTCACCGATACTGTGCCGCCCGTGGTCTCCTTGTCGCCCACCACCAGAATGTAGGGGATCTTCTGCGTCTCGGCATCCCGGATCTTGAAGCCGACCTTCTCGTTACGAGCATCCACTTCCGCGCGTGCCTTCACGGCCCGCAACCGGTCGGATACCTGTCGGGCATAGGGCTGGAAGCGGTCCGCCACGGGAACGACCCGGACTTGCACCGGGGCAAGCCACATCGGGAAGGCACCGGCGTGGTGCTCGATCAAGACACCGAAGAACCGCTCCAGCGATCCGAGAAGGGCACGGTGAACCATGAAGGGCCGATGCGGCCGGTTATCGTCCCCAACGTAGGTGACGTCGAAACGCTCGGGCAAGTTGAAGTCGAACTGAACGGTCGTGCATTGCCAGGGCCGGCCAAGGGCATCCTTCACCTTCAGGTCGATCTTCGGCCCATAGAAGGCCCCGCCCCTTTCCTCGATCTGGTACTGGAGCCCCGCGCGGTCAGCCGCCCGGCGCAACGCCTCGGTTGCCTCGTCCCACAGCGCCGGCTCTCCGATCGCTTGCTCCGGTCGAGTGGCGATGCATGCCTCGTATTCGTCGAAACCGAATGCGCGCAGGAAGAACAGGCTGAAATCGACGGCCCGGGTGACTTCGTCCACCACCTGCTCGGGCGTGCAAAAGATATGCGCGTCGTCCTGAGTGAACCCCCGAACGCGCAGGAGCCCGTGAAGCACCCCGGCCCGCTCAAAGCGATAGACCGTTCCCAACTCGGCGAAGCGCAGCGGGAGGTCCCGGTAGCTCCGGACCTTCGACTGGAACACCTTGATATGAAAGGGGCAGTTCATCGGTTTGACGTAGTAGTCGTTCCCCTCCATCTCCATCTTGGCGTACATATACTCGCGGTAGAAGTCCAGATGCCCGCTGGTCTCCCACAGCTTCGCCCGACCGACATGGGGCGTGTAGACAAGATCGTAGCCGTTCTTGAGGTGCTCCTCCCGCCAGAGATCCTCGATGAGTTTGCGGACCAAGGCGCCTTTCGGATGCCACAAGATCAGGCCGCCGCCCACCTCGTCGTCCACGCTGAAAAGATCCAGATCGCGGCCCAGCCGGCGGTGATCCCGCCGCTTCGCCTCCTCAAGGCGGAAGAGATGCTGCTCCAACGCCTCTTGAGTCTGGAATGCCGTCCCATAGATCCTGGTGAGCATCGGCCGCCGCTCGTCGCCACGCCAGTAGGCGCCCGCCAGATGGGTCAGCTTGAAGGCGCGGATGACCGACGAATCGAGGACATGCGGGCCTCGGCAGAGGTCCACGAAGCGGCCGGTCGAGTAGAAGCTGACCAGATCGGTGCCACGATCCACCTCTGTTTCAAGCTCTTCCAGCTCGCCCCCCCCGGGACCGGCTGTCGCCCGGTCCCGGATCGTTTCGAGGATCTCCACCTTGTAGGGCTGATCCAGCGCAGTTGCCTTGGCGATCGCCTCTTTCAGTGGAAGCTCGAATCGCATGAAGGGCAGCTTTTGCTCGATCAACTCGCGCATCTTGGCTTCAACGGCCGGCAGGTCTTCCGGCGTCAACGCGCGGGGGGGCTCGATGTCATAGTAGAACCCATCGGCAATCGCCGGGCCGATGGCGAACTTTGAACCCGGGAAGAGGGCTTCGACGGCAGCCGCCATTAGATGAGCCGCGCTATGGCGAAGCATCGACAGCCCTTCCGGCGAGGAGGCCGAGACAAACCCGACATGGGCATCCTGATCGAGACGACTTGCGAGATCGACAGGATGGCCATTCACCGTCGCCCCGATAGTCTCCTTCTTGGCCGCTGGATCTATGGCCTCGAGGACGCCCAGCACCGTCACGCCGGAAGGAAACTCCTGGCGCCGTCCGTCATCCAGCGTAACAACAACCGACATCTTCCCGGTTCCTGTCACTTCACATTCCCACAATTGAGAAGAAAAGGGCATCACGCTGCTGTGATGCCCTTCTCCGCTCAGATAGTATCACACAACAAGACAGCAACACGCCTCAGCACTAATGGTAGGCACGGGCGGTCTTGAACCGCCGACCTCTTGCGTGTCAAGCAAGCGCTCTCCCCCTGAGCTACGTGCCTAAGCGTGCCCACCCTCCTTCGGAAGCATCGGGCCTTATCTTCAATCAATCAGGCCCATGCTGTCAAGAGAAAAGGGGTCTAGGCAGGACAGACTCGCGGGCCAAATGTGTTGTGTATCTTTGGGTTGATCGATAGTCCGGGCCGGGCCCCGAGCCGTGATGGGGATTCTAGCCAGAACGTGCGTTCCGGGCAAGATCGGATGGTGTGTGGCTCAGGCTACCCACTAGGTCAGAATAGAGGACGGTGAGTCCCACTTCAGAAAACGTCCCGGCGAGAACGGAACAAGCAAGCACCACTATCGTGATAACGGTCGCCGCCAAAGGTTCAAGCACAAGGCCCAGATGACCTAGGAGTTGATTCGCTGCGTTTACCAGCATGGTGGGAAGGCTTACGACCAGAAGCGATCTAAACACCCCAAGGCTGCGGCCTTTCACAAGGTGCCAGCTTCGGACCAAGGCCTGCCACCCCCCTTTGCCTTCTATCACGACAACTGGTGCTACCATCGACAGTCTTACACCCACGACCAAACCCGGTATAACAAGCGCGAGGACGCCGATCAACACAAGCACCATTGACAGTCCTGCTGTCCACACGAAGCGGAGAACATTTCTCAGACTAACCTGGCGGAGAGCAGAAGCAATCGAAATCCGTCGATCGAGGAGTGCCTGGAACGAACCCCAGATCACACATATGTACGAAACCTGGATGGAGGCCAGGATGGAGATAACAGCCACAATCGAGTACGGAACCCGATAGTGCTCCTGTTCGAGATTGGGTAGGGAGGGCCCCACAAACAACACAATCCAGAATAGCCCCCCAAAGAATGTCAGAGGCCAAAAGTTCCTGCGATAGAGATCAAAAGAGCGTCGGAGAACTGTGTTGTGACCGGACAGCGCCAGGCTCACAGGTCGCCGCTCGATCTTGTTCTCCCTCATGTTGGGGCGTTCGCTCTCAATCAAGGGGGGAGAAGTTGGACCTGGAGAAATGTGGGAGGGCTGTCCGCAACGCTTGCAGCGTGGTGCCGGCATCTGGACGTACTCACAGCTTCGACAGCGCATCGGGTGGCTCCTGGTAGTCGGGACATGACCTGAATACGGAGTAGAGCAACTTACATGCCACCTGAAAGGCGCAGTCCGCGCATCTGTCCGGACCACAAGCGGGCGGCCCACTGGCGTTTGATTTCCGGTCGAAGCGACACCGCTACTGACACCGCGCGGGACCCTGGGATCGGGGCGATTCAGGCAGGAAACGGTAACTATGCGAGAGCATTGGTGCCGGGGGCGGGAGTCGAACCCGCATAGGCCTGAGGCCCGCAGGAAGCGACCAGGCTGCCACTCACACCTGCAGAGCACTTCTCCGCGGTGAGCCCGCGAGTGTTTGCGCCACACTTGAAGAGTGCGGAGTCTTTCGGATGCAGCGCGTTTCATCGGCGTCTG
>JACPQX010000117.1 GCA_016190255.1 Candidatus Methylomirabilis oxygeniifera
AACGGGAGCGCGGCAATCTCTCCGTTCTTGGGGCTGCGAAGAACGGTGGGATTGCGGAGCCTGCCCTGAGTGTGGTCGAAGGGGACACTCCGTGCCCTCGCAATGACACATGGCTCATTCCCTTCAACTTAGGACAGCACCTCGTTGGGTCTTGAGGCGGAAAGGGGCTCTGAGAGTGACGGCGTTCGCTCGGGACGTGATCCCTAGTCCGTCACCTTGAAGACCTGATCGTGCGGGCGGACCCGCTCACGGACCTTGATCCCGACGAGCTGGCCCGGCTCCGCCCGCTGCAGCGGCTGGTGCTCGAGCTGGATCGAGTCCACCCGCTGGGTCAAATCGGTGGTATGGCCCTTCACGTGAATCGTGTCGCCCACGAGCAAATGGCCTTCAGTAATCTCGATCCCAGCCACCCCTACTTTGGCGAAGTACTCTTTCACGTAACCCACCTTCGTATCAGGCATGACATTCCTCCCTTCCGCGTAGCCATCTCATTCAGACCCCGGGTTCTCCCATGAGCCGACTGGAAGAGCCCGACCGGTCCTTTCAGGCTAAACGCTCCCCCGCGAGCAAGCACGACTACTTCGCGTGTTCGACCATCGAGGTGCCGTGCTTGAGCAGGACCTCGCCTATGGCCTTGAGCACCTCGCCCCGCATCTGGAGCATCCGCCCCATCGCCTTGGCGTCCTGACCCGCACCCATCATCCCCATCATGCCCATCTCGGCCGGCTCCATCATCCCACGCATCATGGGGCACATCGCACAACCCATTGGCATTCTCATGCCCTGTCCCATCATCCCTTTTTCCATCATGGGCGCCTGACCACCGGGTTGCTCCTGCTGCCCGGCCTGGCCGCACATAGGCATCCTTCCACCGGTGGGGTGCTGGGCAGCCTTCGCGCCAGTCCACACCCCCATAACCAAGAGAAGGGCTATGCACCCCAACACCGTCCGCTTCATAGCGCACCCTCCTGTTCTGATGAGAACTAATCGACTTCCCTGATCTGCTCCACCCGCTCGATCACGGAGCACTGGTGATTGAGACCCTCGCGCGCCCAAAGGAACAACACGACTCAAAGCTATCGACCCCCCCGTATCCTCAGACGGTCGAGCTTCACCAGTCGCACGCCAAAATCATTGAGAGACCAGAGGACAGGAGTCCGACTAGTGCCGTTCCAACTATGTACCCAAAAAATAACGAGGCCGGGGAAAGCGATGTTTCTTAACAGGGTACCTATCGGCGATTAGTGCCGTTCCAACTATTTGGGTAACAGAACATCTCTTGCCGATTAGCCGAAGCGAGTTGGGACGGCATTAGCCGAAACAAGTTGGAACGGCACTAGCTCGCAGGGACCAGCGACCATGGGACGCTGGGCTCTTCGCGGGGGATCACGACGATCCCGGTCTCCGTCACGAAGTAACGCTCCCGGTCCTTTTCGGTATTATGGCCAATCTCTGTCCCCGGCGGAATGCTCACGTTCTTGTCGATGATTGCCCGCCGAATCCGGCAGCCCCTCCCAATCTCCACCCGGTTCATGATGACCGCGTCCTCAACCAGGCAATAACTGTGGATGCGAACGTTACGGCCGATAACCGAGGCGCGGACCATGCCGCCGCTGATGATGGTCCCCTCGGCCACGATAGAGTTCAGGGCCATCCCCCGCCTCCCCTCTTCATCAAAGACAAACTTCGCGGGAGGATCGCCGTAGCTCACGGTTCGAATGGGCCAGCTCCGGTTGTAGAGATTGAACGTGGGGTTCACGGCGCGCAGATCCATATTCGCCTCGTAGTACGCCTCGATGGTCCCCACATCTCGCCAGTAGCTCGGCTCCTCTCCTTTCATGGCAGTCTGAATCCGGTTTGTCCTGAAGTCGTAGGCGTAAATCTTCCTCCCGTCCTTTACAAGACGAGGGATAATGTCCCGGCCGAAATCGTGACTGCTGTTAGCGTCCGAGGCGTCCTCCTCCACCGCACGGAGCAGGGGTTCCGTCTCGAAAAGGTAGTTCCCCATCGAGACGAGCGCCCGATCGGGCTCTCCCGGAATCGACTTCGGCTCTCGGGGTTTCTCCTCGAAGCCCAGGAGTCGCCAGTCGTCGTCCACCTCCATCACCCCGAACTGTGGGGCCTCCCCGATCCGTACAGGGAGCGTCGCCACTGTGACCTCCGCCCCTTTCCTCAAGTGGTACTCCATCATCTGGTGGATATTCATCTTGTAAATATGGTCGGCTCCGAAGACGGCGACCAGGCTCGGATGGGCCCGCTTCACCAGGTGGAGATTCTGGTACACCGCGTCAGCCGTCCCCCGGTACCAATCGGCGCCTGTCCGCATCTGGGCAGGGACCGGGATGATGAAGTGATTGCGGGAAACACTGCTGACCTGCCAGCCTTCCTGGAGGTGCTCCACGAGGGATTGGGCCTTAAACTGCGTCAGCACATAGATGGAGTAGATCCCGGAATTCACGAAGTTCGAGAGGACAAAATCGATAATTCGGTACTTGCCGCCGAAGGGGACCGCCGGCTTTGCCCGGTCCTTTGTGAGCGGATAGAGCCGTTCCCCTCGCCCTCCCGCCATAACGATCCCCAAAACCTCCATCCTCCTCCCTCCTCAGGCCAGATCATATCGCGCGGAAAGAGAAGAGTCAATTCGCTGTTCCAGGTTCACTCTATCTTCGAGAGAAGCTCTGGTTCCTTTCATGTCAGCATTCAACGAGAGAGAAAGATGCTGCTACCAAACGATCGGCCACTATGATACACTGCGCCGGTCCAAATAGGTAGATCGCTGACCTTGACTCCAGGTTCGGCAGATCGTAGAGTGTATTTTTCACCGGCTCAATCAGCGTGATGACCAGCGTGACGCCCTCGAGGGGCGACGGGCGCCGCCAAGTATTGTCCATGATGCGTCGTTGGCTTCCAGGATGAGTGGAGGAGAGACGGATCCATGAGGGATGAGACGGCGTCACCGCAGACCATCGCCTACTTTTCCATGGAGGTGGCCCTTGAAAACCGCCTGCCCACATACAGTGGCGGACTCGGCGTGCTGGCAGGCGATATGCTGCGCAGCGCCGCAGAGTTGGAGCTGCCCATGGTCGGGGTGACCCT
The DNA here is from genome assembly GCA_016190255.1 of Candidatus Methylomirabilis oxygeniifera. GTDB lineage: Bacteria > Methylomirabilota > Methylomirabilia > Methylomirabilales > Methylomirabilaceae > Methylomirabilis > Methylomirabilis oxyfera_C. Next base: position 3,097 of record JACPQX010000117.1, read on the forward strand.
GCTGCATCGAAAGGGGTACTTCTTCCAGCGGCTCGACGGCGACGGACACCAGCACGAGGAGCCGGCGGCATGGCCGGTCAGTGAGTTCCTGCTACCTACGAACGGCACCTGCCAGGTGGAGATCGAGGGGCGACAGGTGACCGTGCGTGCGTGGCGCTACCTGATCACCGCGATGTCAGGCGCCGAGGTTCCCGTCCTCCTGCTGGATACTGACGTCCTGGGCAACGATCCATATGACCGCACCCTGACCCACTACCTGTACGGCGGCGACGAGCGCTATCGCTTGTGCCAGGAGGTGATCCTGGGGGTGGGCGGGGTGCGTATGCTGCGGGCGCTGGGCTACACCCGCGTTGTCAGGTTCCACATGAATGAAGGCCATGCGGCCTTACTGGCCCTGGAGCTGTTCGCTGAGGAGCTCAAGCGCACGCCAGGCCAGCGAGACAGCGCCATCGACCAAGTGAAACGCATGTGTGTGTTTACCACCCACACGCCGCTGCCGGCGGGCCACGACCAGTTCCCTCTGGATTTAGCTCAGGGCGTCTTGAGCGCAGAACAGTGGGACGCGCTACGGGCTTTGGGCTGTTGTGATCAAGCCCTCAACATGACCTTTGTGGCGCTCCATTTGAGCGACTACGTGAATGGCGTCACCAAACGGCACGGCGAGGTGTCACGTACCCTGTTTCCGGACCACCGCATCGGCTCCATCACCAACGGCGTGCATTCTGTCACGTGGACCGCCCCAGTGTTTCGCAAGCTGTACGACCGGCACATCCCGGACTGGCGAAAAAATAACTTCTCCCTGCGATATGCCCTTGGCATTCCTCTGGACGCCATTTTGCAGGCCCACCACGAGGCCAAACAGGTGCTGATCCGTGAAATCAACAACCGGGTGAACGCGGCGTTCGATGAGAATGCCTTCACCGTGGGCTTCGCACGGCGGGCCACTGCATATAAGCGTCCGGATTTGCTATTTCACAATCCGGATCGGCTGCGTCGCATCGCGGCGCAGCACGGCCCATTGCAGGTGGTCTTTGCCGGAAAAGCCCACCCCCGGGACGAAGAAGGCAAGGCATTGATTCAAAAGATATTTCACTGGGGGAAGGAGCTGCGACCCGACGTGAAGATCGCGTTCCTGCCGAACTACGATATGGAGCTTGGACTGCTGCTGACGGCCGGCGCGGACCTCTGGCTGAACACACCCCAGCCCCCGCATGAGGCGTCCGGCACCAGCGGCATGAAGGCCGCACATAACGGGGTGCCCAGTCTCAGCGTTCTGGACGGTTGGTGGTCGGAAGTGCCTGTGGAGGGGGTGACGGGCTGGACCATCGGCTCCCGAGATCGCAGCCCATCGTTCGAAAGACGGGATGACGAGGACGCGCAGGACCTATACCGCAAGCTGGAGGAGAGCATCCTGCCCCTCTACTACGCCGATCCCTTGCGGTGGGCGGAGCGGATGCGATTCACCATCGCGCTCAACGCCTCCTTCTTTAATACGCAGAGGATGGTCCAGGAGTACGTGACCCATGCGTACCGGGACCGCTAGTGCCCCGGGGTGAAGCCTCGCCGCTAGGCGAAGTTGGTTGGAGCGGCGCTAGCGACCTTTCGCTGCGTCACCCCTGAGCGTCATACAGGTGCTTGAGGCCCGCGCTACCAGGCGATCCTGGTCGTCCGTCACATCGCACTCCACGAGCCCGACGGTGCGGCCCCCCTTGACCACGCGCGCCACCGCAAGGAGCTTGCTCTCCCATACTGGACGCACAAAGTTGATCTTCAGCTCCAAGGTTGTGAAGCTTTCCCCCTCGGCAACAGTTGCGGCGTAGGCCCAGCCCATCGCCAGATCGGCGAGATCGCAGAGCACGCCGCCGTGGAGCGTCCCAAGCGGGTTGGCGTGGCGCTCGCTCGCCTCGAAGGCGACCACGGCCCGGCCTGGCTCGATGGCCTTAAGCGTGAAGCCGAGCAGGGTGGCGATGGGCGGCGGCGGGGCTTTTCCGTGGAGGACACGCCGGATGGCGTCCAGCGGCTTGGGCGTGGGGTTCATTCTTTCTCCCCTCTGGCTCCGCTCCTGTCCTGGCCGAGCCCGCGTTTTCACCCCCTTCAGCGTCCCTCGCTGACCCCGGGGCGAGCCGCCGTCGGACTGAGGGTGGAGGGGGGCTGACTCGTCGAATGGTTGGCTACTCCTGGATGGCCTTCTGCCTCCGTTGCAGATATGCGTTCCGCACGCCACTGTAGAGGTCAAGGACATTCTCTTCGACGCTTTCGAACAGCTCCAGATTCTGCGACCGGTCGTTGACCGTCTGTCCCGCCGTCCTGCTTGCAGTCGCGGCAAACGGGATCACGTAGTTGAGCGGGTCCAGCGCCAGGTCCGCCGCGAAGCCGATCCCGTCCCGGACCGTCAGTGGGGGCAAGAACGGGAGAATCAAGTAGGGGCCCGGGCCCACGCCATAGACGCCGAGCGTCTGGCCAGTGTCCTCATCGCTCCTCGGAACCTCCGCCTCTTTCGCGATATCAAAGATGCCGCCGATCCCGATCGTGGTGTTCAGAAGGAACCGAGTCACTTCGTACCCGGCCCCTTTGAACTTGAGTTGCAGAAGGTTGTTGACCAAGCGGCGGGGCATGGCGAGGTTATCAATGGCGTTACCGAGGCTCCGTTGAACGGCGTCTGGCAGGACCCAGTTCCACGCGGTCGCCACCGGTTTGAGCACGTACCGGTCGAAGACGTCGTGGTTAAACGAGAACATCTTCTCATTATAGGGTTCCCAGGGGTCATACTCCTCGCTCTCCTCCTGATCCTTCCGCAGTGTCATGTCGATCTGATCTGCCGCGTCCGAGGCTGAAGGTGAATCGGCCAGCCGAAGGACCCCGGGAGCAACCACCTCTCCAGCGACCTCCACGGTAGATGGCGCGGATGGGTCTGCCACGGCTGGGGAGAGCGCCGCGACTGGCTTGCCCGCGCCGGCCAAGGTCCCCGCGTGGGATCCGTGTATCGAGGAATCGGACTGCTCCGCGATCGTATTGGGGACGCCAACCCAGCCAGCGATCGCGACTGCGACGACCACACCAATCAACCGCGCCGATAATTTGCTGGGCCTGTGTGGCACGTTCTGCCTCCTTTTTCCGGTCTAATCGAAAGTCACGTAAGAGTCACTGGGCTACGGGCTTCAGGGTAGGTCACGCGCTCCCGCACTCTACCACACTTCTCCTCCAACAGACAACCGTTGCCACCGCGTTTCGTCCCGCATCGAGCCGAAGAAACATGTCGGCGACTGAAGAGGCTCTCCCGCTTTCCGAGCGAACGCGGTCCTGTGTTACCG